>JAYTGM010000206.1:0-2081 GCA_043733425.1 Terriglobia bacterium | reverse complement strand
CCAATTTCGAGCGAGCCGAACTGTGTTTTTTTACCGAGTTCGCGCGCGGCTACCTGATCGGCTGAGATATCGGCCTTAATGTCGGCACCCTCGGTCTTCTTCGGATGAATGCCTGTCAGCCAGCTTGCACCAGCACGGGCATGATCGCCCGCTCCATCACCCAGCGCGCGTCCGCCATTCTGCATCAGATTGCTGAGCACCAGCATCTTGTCCCGAAACGGCTCCAGCGATTTCATGGTGGAGGCAAATTCGAAACCGGAGCCCACCTGCGAAGGAAGCCAATTTTTCTGAATGATTCCATTCGGCACATAAACGAAGCCTAGCCGGACATTTCCGGCGGCTGCCGTCAAGCGGGTATCTGTCATGGCGGGAACCATCGCATCCAACAGCGGAAGCGCCATGGAGACGCCGAGACCGCGCAGGAAAGTGCGACGCGCGAGAGATTTCTTGGTGAGCATCATTCTGTTGTCCTCCTGGACTGGAACTGCGGATTTTTCACGATAGAACTAATAAAGGCCGGAATGGTAGCGTTCTTGGTTTCTGCCTCGCGAATGACGGTCCGCACTGCAGGGGCATCATAATATTCTAATCCACGGCCCAGCGCGTAAGTCATCAGCTTCTCCGTAAACGTGGTGAGATATTGCTCACGATAAGTGCTGGTCAGAAGCGCTTTCAAGCCTTTGGGACCCTCAAACACGGTGCCGTCAGGCAGCTTACCGGTTGCATCAATCGCGGCATCGCCATCTTTGCCGCGCCAGGCTCCGATTCCATCGTAATTTTCGAGTGAGAATCCAATGGGGTCCATGCGAGAATGGCAGCCGGCGCAAGTGGGGTTAGCACGGTGCTGTTCCATCTGCTGGCGCATGGTCAATTGCACAGAGCCTTTCGTGTGTTCGGGAAGCGCGGGAATATCGGGCGGTGGCGGCGGCGGGCTGCTGCCCAGAAGATTTTCGAGAACCCACTTGCCACGCTGAACGACCGAGGTGCGATTCGGATAGGAGGTTACGGTCAGGATACTGCCCTGCCCCAGGAGCCCCCCGCGATTCGGATCAGTAAGAGAGACCCGGCGGAACTGAGAGCCATACACACCGGCAATTTTATAATGCTGAGCCAGGCGCTGATTTAAATAGGTGAAATTGGCACTCAGCAGGTCCGTGACCGGGCGGTTTTCCCGCAGGACCGCATTGAAAAACAGCTCCGTTTCGGTCTGAAAAGCGCGCCGCAACGCAGGGTCGAACTTCGGGAACACATCCTGATCTGGCCGAACTTGCGACAAATTCCGCAGGTATAGCCACTGACCGGCAAAATTTGTAACGAATGCGCTCGAGCGGCTATCAGCGAGCATGCGCGTCACTTGAGATTCCAGTACAGCGGGATCCTTCAGCTTTCCCTGTTCTGCTGTTTTTAACAATTCTTCATCGGGGATGCTGCTCCAGAGGAAGAAGGACAACCGCGAAGCAAGCTCCACATCGCTAATCCGGTGAACGGGGCGTGCTGTAGTTGCGGCAGCATCGCGCTCAACACGGAAGAGAAAATCGGGGGAAACTAAAATCGCACGCAGCGCGCGTCCCACACCCACATCGAAACTGCCGCCAGCCGGATCGTAGCGACCGGTTTCGTAAAAGGCCATCAGCGGCTTCAGATCGGCATCGGTTACGGGCCGGCGGTACGCGCGTCGGCTCAGGTTGGAAAGGATCTTCCGCGCACAGGGCATCTCTTCTTTCGCGGATGCAGGAGAGCAGATGAAGATCTTCTGGCGGCTGAGCGTATCGCCCGGACCCGAAATCTGGTAAGGACCCGAGACGGTTACGCTCGCAAGCTGCGGAATCTCGCGATCCTCCTCTACGTCGTAAACCTTTAACCTTGAACCGTCCAGGCGCAGATCCAACTTGAACATGCTCTTCGTGGCCCGAGCAGCCCCCGGATTCACCGGAGCAATCGCCGGCAACACCTCGGGTACCAGATTTTCCGCCAGGAATGTTGCGCCTACTTTATGTACGCCGGCTTTGACGGGAATGCGAAGCTCAAGCACCTTCGGGAGCGGTGCGGGCCCATCGAAACCTAAGCCTGGCGGGGGAACC
>JAYTGM010000205.1:0-2085 GCA_043733425.1 Terriglobia bacterium | reverse complement strand
AAACCCCAACGATACCGGGCGGATACCCGAAAAGGACTCCGAACCCGAGATCCGTCCGCTCTTTTCGCAGCAAAACGCCGCGTCCAAATGCTCGGCATCTGCTTCACCAGCTGCCTGCGGTTGTTTCTGACCCTTGACAAACATTGCAATTCGCTATATTTTTATTACGTATTGCAATATGACGCTTGGTGAAAAGATCCGGTATCTAAGGGAAGTGGAAGGAACGCTCCGCGGCATGGGCCGTGCTATGACCCAGGCCGAGCTTGTTACAGCTATTCAGAAAGAAGGCAAGAAAAACATTTCTCAAAGCTACGTTTCGCAGATTGAAAGCGGCACCCGCCCGCACCTTACCAATTCCACGCGGATGCTTCTGGCGAAGTTTTTCAAGGTCCACCCTGGATATCTGGTGAGCGACCCTGAGGGATTTCAGACCGAGTTGATCTCTGATGTTGGCGCTTTGGAAAACAAGCTGGATTTGTGGCTCATCAGCGGAGCCGAACGGTTCCGGCGTGACGCGGAATTAAGTTCTTCTCTTCTGGCGGTCGCCAGGCATCACGATTCGCGGTGCTGCCTGATCTTGCTCGAAGCGATTCTGGAAAACGCCGGGTTGGCGGAAAGGTTACTGCAGGTGCTAAAGCCATGAACTGGTCTGACATCTTTCTTCTTTCTTTTGTGGTGGGGTTTACGTTGAGCCTGTTTTCTTTTTTTGGAGGCAGCCTGCACGTCCCGCATTTCCATTTGCACATTCATGGCCGGGCGGGCGCAACCGTATTTCCTACCGCGATGAGCTTTCTAACCTGGTTCGGCGGAGCAGGTTATCTGCTGGCCCGGTACGGGGGAATTTCCACCATGCTGGCGCTAGCCGGCGCCGCCGCAATCGGGACATTCGGAAGCTGGCTGCTTTTCCGGATTTTGAGAAAAATTCTTGATGATGAGCAGCCATTGTCGGCTGAGGATTATGACTTGATCGGTGTGTTAGGCCGTGTCGCGGGCCCCATGCGCGAAGGCGGCACGGGAGAGATGATTTATTCGCTCCAGGGGACTCGCCGGGGTGTTGCGGTCCGAAGCGAAAACCGCGCCCCGTTATCGCGCGGGACCGAAGTGGTGGTGACGCGGTTCGAAAAAGGAATTGCGTATGTGAAGCCGTGGGATGAGCTGAATAACTAAGGAGACGTTTATGGAACATGTCGTAGTGGTGGGAATTTTGATTGCGCTGAGCGTGATGTTCGTCCTGGGGACGATGGCGAGGTTGTATCGCAAAGCAGGTCCGCACGAAGCATTGGTTGTATACGGGCACGGCGGCACAAAAGTAATTAAGGGGCGTGGCGTCGTGATCCTGCCCGTAATTCAAACGGTGCGGAGCCTGTCGCTGGAACTGATGAGTTTCGATGTTGCGCCACAGCAGGATTTGTACACCCGCCAGGGTGTCGCGGTTTCGGTGGAAGCGGTTGCGCAGATCAAAGTGAAAAGCGATCCGGAGAGCATCATTACTTCTGCCGAGCAGTTTCTGACCAAAACCGATAACGACCGTCAGGCGCTGATCCGTCTCGTTATGGAAGGCCATCTGCGGGGCATCATCGGTCAGTTAACCGTGGAGCAAATTGTAAAAGAGCCGGAAATGGTGGGTGACCGCATGCGTTCCACCTGCGCGGACGATATGAACAAGATGGGGCTTGAGGTGATCAGCTTCACCATTAAGGAAGTCCGCGATAAGAACGAATACATCACCAACATGGGCCGCCCGGATATTGCCCGCATCAAGCGCGATGCGGACGTTGCCGCCGCGGAAGCAGATCGCGATACGGCGATTAAGCGGGCAGAAGCGAAGCGCGCTTCCGCGGTAGCAAGCGCCCAGGCGGACCAGGAGCGTGTCCTTGCCGAAACGCTTTCGCTGGCCAAGCAGGCGGAAAGCCAGCGGGATCTGGAAATCAAGAAAGCCACTTATCTAGAAACAGTGAACCGCCAGAAAGCTCAGGCTGATAAGGCCTATGAAATCCAAGCGAACATAATGCAGCAGCAGGTAGCGGCTGAGGCTGTGAAAGTCCGGCAGGTGGAAAAGGAAGCGGAAGTGAAAGTTGCCGACGC
>JAYTGM010000204.1:0-2086 GCA_043733425.1 Terriglobia bacterium | reverse complement strand
AATCGTTCAGGCCCTGGCCGGTGACGCCGTGCTGCAGCGTGCCATCGGGTGCTAAGGACCGGTCGCTTGCATGCATGCTGCACACATCGCCCGCGACCGCTCTGAGCAGCTCGATGGGATCGTCGCCGGCCACAACCGCGTTTGAAGGATCGTACTGCACACCGAATGCGGGGTGTCCGCGAAATTCGTTTACTACCCGCAGGAAGAGATCGGCTTTCTGAGCGAACTCAGGGGCTTTCCACTTGCCATCTTTGTAATGGTTTTCAAGGCCGAGTTTCACGCGTGCTTCGAGCGCGATTGGCAAGAGTTGGCGGAAGGCTGCGAAGATCCATTCGAATGCCTGTTCGTCCTCGACTTCCGGCCGCCGTTGCCCGGTGAGTATCCGGCAGACCGTTCCGTCGCCGCCCAGGCGGTGAGCTACCGAGATCATGGCTGCTTCCCGGTCAATCTCTCTTGTACGCGCCTCTGCATCGGGCTGCGTAAAATCAGGGGAACAGCAGAACATGGGCATGGCGAAACCTGCGCTTCGAATGGCATCGGCCACGCGATCCACTTCGCCATTTTCAAATGACGGGAAGAAGCCCTCGTACATCTCCAGGCCTTCGGCGGGCAGTTGTTTTGCTTCTTCGATCCAATCGAAAACAGACAGCGTCAGGGGGATCTGGCCCAGGTAACATTTCGGGAATGCGGATATTTTCACGTCGCGATGGATTTTACCGCGTTCACGGTGTACTCCTGCATTTCGCTCGGGACGGCCGCAAAGGCGGAACCGCCGCTATCCCACGAATATTTCTGAACGCGGATGTTCGGCCGGTCGATTTCAATCACGTTCAGCGAATTGCGCTCGCCCTTGTAACGCTTCGAAATTGCCGTACCTGCCTGCGCGAAGATGAGCGCTCCGTTGGGTGTTTCAAAGCGATCTGCCACTTTCCCGCTTGCGCCGATGTGCATGTGCCCGGCTAGGAGCACGTCCAGGTGGCAGGCTAACCGCGTGAGAGCCTTGTCACCGCGTTTAACAAGCATGCGCGAGGAATATTGCTCAGGCAGATCGAACGGGTGGTGTGTGACCAGGATGCGCGTGATCTCTGACGGCATATGGCGAAATCGTTTTTCGACTTCCGCCACTTGGGTAAGGTTGATGCTGCCGCCCCGAATGGGCCAGACGCGGGCGGTATCGAGTCCCATTACGGCGATTTCCTCATCGCGGTAAAAGGGCATCAGGTCATCGGTAATAAATTCGCGATAGAGCGAAAGCCGTTGCGTAACGCGGCGGTAGTAGTTATAAAAGGGCAGGTCATGATTGCCGGGGACCATGATCTTTGGACCTGGCACTTCACGGACGAATTTGCGCGCCTCTTCAAATTCAGAACGCGTGGCGTGTTCCACAAAATCGCCAGAGAGCACAGTGAGATCGGGCTTCAGGTTCGCAATGGTGGAGCAGAGAACCTGAGCGAGAGCCGGTTCGCTCCAGCCGAAATGAAAATCGGAGAGGTGCACGATGCGCCGCATCGGTTACGCTTCCGGAGCTTTATCGAGAACGGCCGCGGGCGCAACCACGCGCAGTGCGCCGGGCAGAGAGCGGTACTCCAAAGGGGCACGCAAGATCTTTACTTCGCCATCGAGCGATACGCCCAACTTCTTACGGCGCGTTTCCACACGCATGGAACTTACGGCGAAGGTTTCGAAATCCTGATGCTTGTTGAATCGGCCAAGAACCAGGGAAGCCGCCAGACGAAACAAGCCCCACCGGCTTAACTTGCGCATCACGTAGACCCACAGAAGGCCGCTGTCCAGATGATCCCGCGAACCCAGGCGATAACCCTCCATGCGGTGCTCGTTATTCGCCACCAGGATGTAGGGCGTCTTGCGATGAATTTCCTGACCGTTCACCAGCAGGCGCAAATTCAGATAAGGATTGCGCCGGAAAACGGAAAATATAGCAGAGGCGATGGAGAGCCAGCGCACTTTCCAGCGGTGCTCAATACGCTCGCGAGCAAACCAGTAAGTGGGGTAAAGGCCGATGACGGAGTTGTTCAGGAACACGCGCCCGTTGACGACGCCCAAATCCATTTTCGCCACTCGGTCA
>JAYTGM010000203.1:0-15148 GCA_043733425.1 Terriglobia bacterium | reverse complement strand
CGCCGAAGGCGTCGACCATCCCCGCTATCTACTGAGATTGGCGGAACTGGAGTTGCTTGAGCGTGAGCAGCGCGCAACTGAGCGTCGGATCCGCAGTGCGCGCTTCCCGGTGCTGAAAAGTTTGGAGACGTTCGAATATCCGGTCATACCGTCGTTGAATAAAGGCCTGGTGCTTGAACTGGCGCGGTGTGAATACATCGATAGGAAAGACAATGTGCTCGCTTTGGGAAATTCCGGAACAGGCAAGACTCACATTGCCCTTGCACTCGGCCTTGCTGCTTGCCAAACAAGGATACCGGGTCCGTTTCACAACGGCCGCTTCTCTGGTTCACGAACTGATCGAAGCCAAAGATGAAAAACAGCTGCTGCGCTATCAAAAACAGATGGCCACCCATGAGTTGCTGATTGTCGATGAACTCGGCTTCGTGCCGTTGTCCAAGACTGGGGCCGAACTGCTGTTTGAAGTTTTCAGCCAGCGCTATGAAAGGACTTCCACGATGGTCACCAGCAATCTGCCCTTTTCGGAATGGACGGAAACGCTGGGTTCGGAACGCCTGACCGGCGCGCTGCTCGACCGCTTAACTCACCATGTTCACATCCTGGAAATGAATGGCGAAAGCTACCGCCTTACGGAAAGCAAAGCCCAGAAGTCCAGTCGTAAACCTAGCCCTGAGTAACTCCACAGCCCCAACCCATGGCTAAAAACCTGCCGCCAAGTGGCTCACTTTTGCGCCGCCACACTGGTATATTTTCCCGCCGCCCTTGACAGAAAGAGTTCGGTTTCAAGATTCCTTGTTTGGTGCGCGGCAACGGCGAAGTCGTGGACGGCCACTTACCCCTGAAAGCCGCGCATAAGCTTGGCATCGCCGAAGTCCCGGTGATTCTCTGCGACGAATGGTCGCCAGAGCAAGTTAAAGCGTTTCGGCTCATGGTGAACCGGTCGGTGAATTGGGCCGACTGGGACGACGAGCTTCTCGCCCAGGAATTAAAGGACATTGTCGATGCGGGTTACGACAATCGGAACTCAAACCCTCCTTCGGTGGCTAAAGATTCCGGAGTTCTAAATCGTGTATCGCGAGGCTCGCCGGGCTGCGTTTGGACAGTCTGTTGCGCGTTTGCAACAGGCCTCCAGTGCGGCCGTCTCGACGCTGCTGAAGATAATGGTTGAGCAGAACTCGCCAGCTTCAACGCGTGTTCGCGCTGCGGATAGCGTCCTAAATCACGGGATCAAAGCAATCGAAATCGAAGACATCGAAGTGCGTGTCGCCGCACTCGAAACCGCCGCATGGTTGAAAGTAGAAGGGAGGTGGCGGTCGATGAAGTTAGGAAGTCGACTTCAGCGCCTAGAGGCAAAAGCACCGAAGATTCGAAAGCGAGTGATCGTCATTTGGATAGATGGCGAGGGCCGGAGGACGAAGGCGGCAGACACTGGCCCGGAGTTCCCGGACCTAAATCAGTACCACGCATATTTAGCTCCTTACGCGTCCCAGTTGTTGCAACCCGCGGTGGCCACCCAGTGAGACTAGGACGCGCTTTTGCAAAGCGGATCGAAACCTCGGACAGAACCTCGGCTTGCTCCACAACGGTCGGTGTAGCGCGTTCCTGTTTGTCCGGGGGGGGTAGCCGTACTTCTTGAGGATCCGTTTGACGATGACGCGGAGCTTGGCTCGGACGTTTTCGCGCTGCGTCCAATCGATGGAACAATGGTTGTTTTCCTTCTTAAGTCGGCGACCTCGTCGAAGATCTATATACCGGAAGGAAAGGTCTCGGCAGGCTCCCCGAGACCTTTTTCTGCGATCGGCTCCAAAGGCTCAACGGCCCTGGTCTGGTCGAAGTGGATGATCGCGTCAAACTGGTCAGAGAGTCGTGCTTGAAAATAGTGACTCGCGAGTTCGGACTCGGGGAGGTAGATCACGCCAATCGCCCGTTCGAGCATGGGCTCACTCAATCCACCTGTAACGTGGGTACCGGGCTCAAGAGTAAGTGCGAATGCTGGTATGCCAACCTGATGAAATAGGCCTTCATAGCTATCAGCCCTCGCCGGCCGGACCTGCTTTTTCTCAGCTGGACTATCCCAGCTGGAAGCCGCTGTGACTGTGCCCGAATATGTACTAAAGCCGATCAATCGGCAAGCCTTGCCGTATTTCTGGCGAACAAGCTGGCCGACATTCCATTCGCCAGATCGGCCCATTTGTGTCGCGCGAGCATCACCCAGATGTGAATTGTGAGCCCAAACCACCACTTTCGAGGGGTGATGCTCGAGGTCGAGATGTTCGACTAAATTTTCGAGTGTCTCTGTCATGTGCTGGTCGCGAAGATTCCATGAGGAAACCTGTCCGCGGAACATGGTTCGGTAATATTGCTCGGCGTCTTTCACCACGTGAGCATTCTGTTGAGCATTGAAGAAGCGCTCCGCAGTGACCCCGCCGTCCGTACGGACATATGCGATGGCGCGCTGCTGCAAATCTATCAACTGAGCTACAACTTCAGATTCGCAGGTGTGGCTCAGGCCGAATCCAGCAGCGTAGCCATACGCTTGAGCATCTTGTCCGAAATGTTCGAAGCACGCGTAACGATGGCGGGCACGTCGTGCGCCAGCAGGATCGACCTTGTCGAGATAGGTGAGAACAGCTTCGATCGAAGAGTACATGCTGTAAAGATCCAGGCCGTAAAAGCCCACCCTCCGTTCCGGTTCGAGGGAGTCATTGTGGGTACGCAGCCAGCCTACGAAGTCTAGAACATCCGCGTTGCGCCACATCCATGCTGGGAATCGCCGGAAACCGCTCAGTGCTTCGACCGCATCGGAATCGGCGTTCTCTCCCTGTACATAGCGGTTGACCCTGTAGGCATCTGGCCAATCAGCCTCCACTACAATCGCGTCGAACCCTTTTTCGCGTATCAGGCGTTTGGTAATCTGGGCCCGTTCCCGATAGAACTCATGCGTTCCGTGGGAGGCTTCGCCGAGCAGCACGAAGCGTGCATCGCCGATGAAGTCGAGAAGGTGGTCGTAGTCTGCCGACGAGCCAATCAACGGATGAGCAGCCTCGCGCACAAGGTCTCTAGTGATGAGCGAGGTCGAATCGAGCATGGATACCTCCAAGGGTGAATGCCACAGGTAGCAATCGCGATGCCATGATTCCGATCCAGTCAGGCTGACTTTCTGTTGCAGCCCATCAACTTGCCTGGATCTTTCTGGCTGAGCCGATTTCTTTATTCGAACGATCTGGCGCAAGGTACTCTGCAAACCAACCTGAGGCAGCAGCGGCCACCTGCTCCAATGTCCCTACTTCTTCAAAGAGATGCGTTGCTCCAGGGATGATATCAAGTTGCTTGTGCGGACAGCGCAGTTCGCCCAAGGCCTGGCGGTTGAGGGTAATCACCTTTTCGTCTCTCCCGCCGACGATGAGCAAGACGGCAGCGTGGACCTTGCTTAAGGCTTCCGCCGCAAGGTCAGGCCTCCCTCCGCGAGAGACAACAGCGGCAACCAGATTTGGAAGCTGAGCCGCCGCTACGAGTGCGGCTGCAGCGCCGGTGCTGGCTCCGAAATAGCCGATGGGGAGAGCCTTGGTAGATGCATGTTGCGTAACCCACTTGGTTGCGCCGACCAATCGTTCAGCCAGCAGCCTGATATCAAAGCGCAACTCACCGGTCCGCTGGTCCACGGTTTCTTCTTCGCGGGTTAGTAGGTCAAAGAGCAGCGTTCCAATCCCGTGTGATCGCAGTACCTCCGCAACATACTGGTTTCGTGGGCTGTGACGGCTGCTGCCACTTCCATGAGCAAAGAGAACGATGCTTTTTGTATCCTTCGGGAGACTAAGGATACCCTCAAGTTGGACGCTGCCGAGATGTATCGATAGTTCGCGCTGACTTGCATCCCATGCGGATGTGACGCTTGAAGCCATTGGCGCGGACGACCGTTCGGCCATCCGTAGTAAATCCACCACTTCTTCATCCTCTACCTGCGCAAAGCTTTCGTAGAATCGGCTGACCGCACCGAATTGCTCCGGCGCGTAGAGGCAGATAAGTTCATCCACCGCCGTCCTGAGCCAGGCGCAGGTGGAAGCGGGCGCTACCGGAACTGCGACCATGAGCTTGGTGGGCCTCATCTGCTGGAGCGAGTTAATCGCAGCGAAAATGCTCGCGCCGGTAGCAATGCCGTCATCGATAAGGATGACCGTTCGCCCCGCAACCTGGAGCGGAGGGCGATCGCCTCGATAGAGCGCCGCGCGTTGTTGCAGTACCTCTCTCACCTCTTGCGTGATGCGCACAATCTGCTCGTTGGAAATACCGGCTTCCTGGATAACCTGCTGATCCAGATACCGCCCATCGTTCGCAGCGATTGCGCCAAACGCAAACTCTTCATGCCCCGGAACACCCAGCTTGCGAGAGAGAAATATATCTAACTGGACATTCAACCTCTTCGCGACTTCAAAGGCGACAGTGACGCCACCGCGGGGGATCCCAAGTACAACGACATCTTCGCGATTGCCATATTCACCTAGCTGCTTTGCCAATTGGCGTCCGGCGTCTTTCCGATCCTTGAAGATCATTGCTCTCGCTCCAGAGTTACCCAAACTCTACAAATGCCAGCTCGATGACTGAACTATCTTGTCGGCTTAGCATACCGCACGAAGTAGCCTTCGCGCAGTGATGTCTGTCATCTAAGATTGGGCTTACTTCGATTGCCCTTTGTTCTGGGCTGCCGCAAGCACTCTTGCGTAATGATCACTTGATAAAAATAGTTACGAGAACTCCTTGATCGGAGTCTCTTGACCGACCGTGATCACCATCACAGCTAATCTTGGAATTGATTGCTAGCGTGTGATTCGGACGTTTCTTCGGAAGAGGTATAGCGTCCGTCTACAGGTGAGAAATGTGCAAGAACAGAAGATTTTATGAATATAAAAGACATCATGAGCAACACGTTCTTTTGCTGTACGCCAGAGGATGGGATATAGAAGACAGCAGAGTTAATAAAATCCAATGACATTGGATTTATTCCGTAGTCAACGATTGTAGTTATAAGAGATTGCTGCATCGTCACGGATCGAGATATCTGCGTCAAGGCAGTTGCTACCGGAAAGTCTAATGTCAGAGTGAAGGTCTCCGAAAGTAATGACCAGAGGGCGACCACATGCGGTCCCGACGGGTGCCGGGCGCTCGCGAGAGCTCTTTCAATCGAGACGAACGCATCGCCGTCTTTATAATCCTCTGACCCATATTTCCAGTCAATATCCGCCAGCTAAATTGACAGCGCTTTTGAAAGCACCCAACGCCAAGATGAAAGCTGCCGAAATGGTCCCGCTGACTTTGATTGCTGTTGATATGGGAGCACTGGTTACGTATATGACCAGCCTCGGAGGAACGTCGACCGCCACTGCGGCGACTCCACCCGCTTCCGCGTCGTCCTTACCTGCGCCAGCTCCAGCGAAACCAGCGGCCGCCGCTGCGCCGTCGAAAGAGGAGTCCAAAGGGGCAGCGATATTCAAAGCACACGGCTGCCCTGACTGACGGTCCCAATGGTATCGGAGGTACAGCAGCAGCCCCTGCGCTGGGGGGTATTTGCAAGAGCCTCGCACCTGCGCTCCTAACCACGACGCTACGGCATCCAACCGCTCGCATACTACAAGGTGGAATGCGACCAATATTCCTGGGCGAGGACTAACTAAAGGCACTCGTCGCATATTTAGTCTCTATTTCCGCATCCAAATAGCGATTCCCATTGAGGGCAGCTATTCCTGGAAGCGACAGGACAGGAAACATGCTGAAGAGGTAATAGAATGCGAGCCAGGCGGCCTGCCCGAAGACTTCGTTATCGCAGCTTTTGCGGCAGGTGCGCTTCGCCAGTTTCCGCGAGGAGAGCCCTTGCAGGCTCCACAAATACGCCATTCAATTCCACCTTCAAAACGGGATGCCAGTTCAGCGTCTGCGGTTTCCAATGAGAGCGAGCTCCCGCTGCTCAGGCCTTCTAACCTGTGCTACTACGCAGTGAGAAATCCAACAGCCACAAAAGCCCTCGCTCCAACTAACTTTTTGATGCCGTTTTGACACTGACTCGCTTACAGTAAATCTGTAGCCGTCTTCGAAGAGCTCTGGATGAGGGCAGCTCTGGGAGGGTAGCAGCAGTGGCCGGAATTGCTGAACTTGGCAATCGCGATTACAACAACTAGCCGCGCTGGTCGAACCGCCATTTTTGTGATCGAAAGGATAACTTCGATGTCAACTGTTTTGATTGAAAGAATCCGGGCCTTCAGCCTCTTCGCGCAACGCGGAGAGCTAGCGATCCCAGGTAGCGAACCCAAGGGTCTGACCGTTACGGCTACCTCTGAAAGCCTGATCGTACGGGCGATTGCGAGCCACAGTCACTTCAGAGCCGATGGGGAGATTCGCTTTTGCGAGTTCAGCGAGGGCGGCTTGTGCCGTCAGTTCGACCTGCCATCGGCAATCGAAGTGAACACGGTTTCGGCGTCCTTAAATAAAGGAGTGCTGAAGGGTGTCGCGGCGAAAGCGGCCAACTCGTCCGCAAGATATATTCGTCGCGAGTGGCCAGGAGCTGCGTAAATGACAGTTTGGCCTCTGGTTGTCTATTTCGTTGCGGTGATTCTTATCGTAGCTGGAATGCTGGCCTTGTCCTCCGTTTTGGGAGAACGGCATCGGGAACCGGCGACGGGCGCGCCGTATGAAGCAGGCATTCTTTCGGAAGGTACGGCCCAGATACGGTTATCGGCGAAGTTCTACCTGGTAGCGATGTTCTTCGTCATTTTCGACCTGGAAGCTGTTTTCATATTTCTTTGGGCGATTGCGGGCCGTGAGTTGGGCTGGGCGGGTTATTGGGAAGCGCTGGTCTTCATTGGAGTGTTGTGCGCGACGCTTGCGTATCTGTGGAGGGTCGGGGCGCTCGATTGGTTTCCAGCGGGTCCCCGCGCCGAGGAGAATCAGTGAAGAATACACCGCAAAGCCAGCGAAATTCCCTGCAGGAACTTGTACACCCCGGCGAAAGCCAGGCCGAGAGCGCCGTTCGACAGAGCGTAATTTTTACGCGCCTCCAGGATGTGTTGGCGTGGGGCCGCAAGAATTCGATTTGGCCATTCAACTTCGGCCTTTCGTGCTGTTACGTGGAAATGGCGACCAGCCTTACCAGCAAGTACGACATCTCCCGGTTCGGCTCGGAAGTCATCCGGGCAACGCCACGGGAGGCTGATCTGATGGTGGTCGCTGGCACTGTGTTTATTAAGATGGCCCCCGTCATCCTGCGGCTTTACGAGCAGATGATGGCACCGCGTTGGGTGATTTCCATGGGCTCCTGCGCGAACTCCGGCGGCATGTACGACATTTACAGTGTTGTGCAAGGCGTCGACAAGTTTCTTCCGGTCGATGTGTACGTGCCGGGCTGTCCGCCGCGGCCTGATGCCTTCGAAGAAGGTTTGCTGTTATTGCAAAAGGCGATCGGTACGGAGCGCCGGCCTTTGAGCTGGATGGCGGGCTCACAGGAAACATTGCGGGCGCCGCTGCCTTCACAGCGGGACCTCCATCGGGTGGAGCGGCAGCATGCCACGGTTCTCAGAACCAACGACGAAGTGTGAAGACAATGAGTGCGCCCACCAGTATCGTTGACCAGTTGCGGGAGAACCTTGGAGGTAGCGCGATAACGGTTCAAGACACCGTAGACGGAATCCTGACTTGCTGGATCGAGCGGCAGTGTGTGCATGATGCACTCCTCTATCTGAAGGAGGAAATCGACCAGCCTTACCGGATGCTCTACGACCTCACCGCCATCGACGAGCGAATGCGCATGCACCGCGAGGGGCAGCCAGCAAGCGACTTTACCTTGGTCTATCACCTCCTGTCGTTTGACCGGAACGAGTATATCCGCATCAAAGTGGCGCTCATGAGCGGGCAGCCACCCATCGATACCGCCACGGATCTTTGGCCCGCGGCGAACTGGTACGAGCGAGAGGTCTGGGACATGTTCGGTATCCGTTTCCACGGCCATCCGCACCTGGAACGAATTCTGATGCCAAGAACTTGGGTAGGCCATCCTCTTTTGAAAGACCATCCCGCCCGGGCCACCGAAATGGGATCGTTCCAACTACCCGACGAAAAAGAGGAAGCGGAACAGGAGGCACTGCGCTTTCGGCCCGAAGCCTGGGGGATGCAGGCCGGCCGCGACGGAATGGATTTCATGTTCTTGAACGTGGGCCCGCAGCATCCCGGCACGCACGGAATCTTGCGCGTAGCCTTGCAACTTGACGGCGAGCAGATCGTCGACGCCGTGCCGGAGATTGGATTCCATCACCGCGGAGCCGAAAAGATGGGCGAGCGGCAGTCCTGGCACACGTACATCCCCTACACCGACCGGATCGATTATCTCGGCGGCGTTATGAACAACATGGCGTATCTGATGGCCGTGGAGAAGCTGGCGGGGATCGAAGTGCCGCCACGGGCCAAAGTCATTCGGGTGATGTTGGCGGAGTTGTTTCGAATCATCAGCCATCTGGTCTGGTACGGAACGTTTGCCCAAGACCTGGGGCAGCTCTCGCCGGTCTTTTACACCTTCAACGACCGCGAGCGCGCTTTTGGGATCATCGAAGCCATTTGCGGTGCGCGAATGCACCCTAACTGGTTCCGCATCGGCGGTGTCGCGGAGGATTTGCCCAAAGGCTGGGATGTCTTGGTCCGTGATTTTTTGAAATACCTGCCGCCGCGTCTGATCGAGTACGACAAAGAAGTGATGCGGAACCGGATCTTCAAAGCACGCACGCAGGGAGTTGGAGCTTTCACCACGGCGGAGGCTATTGAGTGGGGCGTCACTGGTCCCAACCTGCGCGCCTGCGGCTTCGAGTGGGACTTCCGGAAGAAGCAACCCTACTCCGGTTATGAACAGTTCGAATTCGATATCCCCACGGGGAAGCGCGGAGATTGTTACGACCGCGGCATGGTGCGCGTCGAAGAAATGCGCCAGAGCCTGCGCATCGTCGAACAGTGTGTGAACAACATGCCTGAGGGTACTTATAAGTCACTCCAGCCCCTGGCATGCCCGCCGCTTAAGGAACGGACCATGCACGACATCGAGACCCTAATCACACACTTCGTCGGCGTGAGCTGGGGCCCGGTGATTCCGCCTGGCGAGGCGCTTGGAGCGATCGAGGCGACCAAAGGGAACAACGGCTACTATCTGGTGAGCGATGGCGGCGGCATGTCGTACCGCACTCGCATCCGGACGCCATCGTTCGCACACATGCAGATGATGCCGAGGCTGGCCCGTGGCCGGATGATCCCGGACCTGTTCGCCATTTTGGGTGCGATGGATTTTGTGCTGGCGGATGTGGATCGATGAGGGACCAATGTTGACGGCTGAAGAGAGGCAGGAGATTGAGGCGGAGATGGCCCGCTATCCGACTAAGGAAGCTGTTCGTCTGGGCGCTATGAAGATTGTGCAGCGCCATAGGGGCTGGGTTTCCGACGAAAGCATCCGTGACCTTGGGGAGTTGCTCCACGCGTCCCCCGCGGATCTTGACAGCTTGGCGACATTCTACAACCTGATCTTCCGTAAACCAGTTGGGCGGCACGTGATCATGCTTTGCGACAGCGTCAGCTGCTGGATCATGGGGTACGACCGTATCCGCCAGCACTTAACGGAGCGTCTGGGAATCGGGTTCGGGGAAACCACTCCCGACAACCGTTTCACTCTGCTGCCCATCGTCTGCCTGGGAGCCTGCGAACAGGCACCCGCCATGACCGTGGATAACACTTTGCGCGGGAATCTCGATCCAGCAAGAATCGACAGCCTATTAGAGGAGTGCAAATAGACATGCCAACAGAGAAGCCACTGACCAAAGACATTCCCTCTGACGGCCAGGCTCTTGACCTCACAGGCTATGAGCGTGCGGGCGGGTATCAGGCGCTTCGGAAGGCCCTTGGCAACATGACGCCTCAGCAAGTCCAGGAAGAAGTTAAGAATTCAGGGTTACGCGGCAGAGGCGGAGCCGGTTTCCCGACCGGTGTCAAGTGGAGCTCTACTCCCATGGGCACGGACGCGCCCCGGCCCAAATACGTGGTCGCCAATGCCGACGAGATGGAGCCGGGCACCTTTAAGGATCGCTTCCTGATGGAAGGGAACCCGCACCAGCTCATCGATGGATTGATCCTGGCGGGCTACGCCAATCAGGCGGATGTTGCATACATCTTCATCCGTGGCGAGTACAAGCTGTCGCAGGAAAGGCTCGCGCGGGCAATCTCGGAGGCTTATTCAGCCGGATACCTTGGCAAAGACATCCTGAAGTCGGGATATGGGCTGGAGATGTACCTGCATGTGAGCGCCGGCCGGTATATGTGCGGCGAGGAGACGGGACTGCTGAATGCGCTAGAAGGCAAGCGCGCCAATCCGCGCGCCAAACCGCCCTATCCCCAAGCGTCCGGGCTTTGGGGCAAACCCACAGTCGTGAACAACGTCGAGACGCTCGCGAACGTTCCCCACATCGTGAATCACGGGGCTGACTGGTTCAAGAGGTTGAGCCGCACCAAAGATGCCGGGACAAAACTTTACGGTGCGAGCGGAAAAGTGAAGCGGCCCGGGCTATGGGAACTGCCGATGGGCACCCCGCTGCGCGAAATCCTCGAAGAACACGCTGGAGGCATGCGCGAAGGCTTGCGATTTCGCGGATTGCTGCCGGGGGGCGCCTCCACTGATTTTCTGGTGGAACAGCATCTCGACGTCCCGATGGACTTTACGGAAGTTGAAAAAATCGGGAGCCGGCTGGGAACCGGGACTATGGTGGTTCTCGACGATCAGACCTGTCCGGTAGGCATGACTTCGAATCTAATTCGCTTCTTTTCCCGCGAATCCTGCGGCTGGTGCACGCCCTGCTGGAGCGGTCTTAACTGGGCGGAACAAATTTTGAATGCGCTGGAGGAAGGCCACGCGAAGACCGGAGATCTGGAAATCCTGGAATCCCAGACCAAGTTTTGGGCACCCGGACATACGTTTTGTGCGCTGGCACCGGGTGCAGCCGAGCCTTTGCAGAGCGCGCTCAAGCATTTCCGCGAAGATTTTGAGCGGCACATCCGCGAGCAGCGGTGCCCTTGGCGAGTCTGATGGGGACTATCTACATCGACGGTAAACCATACGACGCGGATCCGAAGCAGGATTTGCTGGTGGCATGTCTGTCGTTGGGCTTCGATCTACCCTACTTCTGCTGGCATCCCGCCTTGGGGTCGGTTGGCGCGTGCCGCCAGTGCGCAGTCAAAGAGTTCAAGGATGAAAAGGACACCAAGGGCAAAATCGTGATGGCGTGCATGACGCCGGCCAAAGAGGAAACGCGGATTTCCATTCACGATCCGGAGGCTGTCGCCTTCCGTGCGTCCATCGTCGAGGGCATGATGCTGAATCACCCTCACGATTGCCCGGTATGCGACGTAGGCGGCGAATGCCACCTTCAGGACATGACGGTCATGACGGGCCATGACTACCGCCGTACACGCTTTGAAAAGCGCACGTTTAGAAACCAGTACCTCGGCCCTTTCCTTTATCACGAGATGAATCGCTGCATCCAGTGCTATCGCTGCGTGCGTTTCTATCGCGAATATGCCGGAGGCGACGATCTGAACGTGTTCGGCATCAAGAACACCGTCTATTTTGGCCGCAACGAGGATGGAGTCCTCGAGAGCGAGTTCGCGGGCAATCTGGTGGAGGTATGCCCGACCGGCGTCTTTACCGATAAAACGCTACGGCATCACTACACGCGCAAATGGGATCTGACGATGGCTCCCTCGGTCTGCGTCCACTGTTCGGTTGGCTGCAACATCACCATTGGCGAGCGTTACGGGTCACTGCGACGGGTGCTGACGCGATTCAACAGTGCCGTGAACGGCTATTTTCTTTGCGACCGCGGACGATACGGCTACGAGTTCGTCAATAGCGACCACAGAATTCGTGCAGCACGGCTTAGCGGACAACCCGTTTCCGCGGAAGAAGCGGAGGGGAAATTGCGGTCTCTCGTTTCCGGCGGTGGGGCGATCGGCATCGGTTCGCCACGGGCATCACTGGAGGCCAACTTCGCGCTGCGCAGGCTGGTGGGCAAGGATCGTTTTTTCGCGGGTGTCGCCGATGAGCAGTCGCGGATGATCGCGGCAATGGTCGATATGCTGCAAACGGGACCGGCGCGCTCTCCTTCCCTGCATGACATTGAGCTATCCGATGCCGTGCTGATTCTTGGCGAAGATGTGACGAATTCGGCCCCACGAATGGCCCTCAGTTTACGCCAGTCCGTGCGTCAGCAACCGTTCGAAATCGCGGAGAAACTGCACATCCCGTCCTGGATGAATGATGCCGTTCGCACAGCCGTGCAAGATGCCAAAGGCCCGCTCTTCATCGCTGCCCCGGGTGCCACGCGCCTTGATGACATTGCGACCCGAACTTACCGGGCCGCGCCTGACGACGTCGCTCGGCTCGGCTTCGCCGTCGCCCATGAGATTGATCCCGGAGCACCGGAAGTCGTAGGTTTGTGCGATGAAGTAAGGCAACTAGCGCGAATCATCGCCCATGAGTTAAAAAGTGCGAAGCGGCCTCTCGTCATTTCAGGATTTAGTTGCCGGAATGAGTCCGTGATTCAATCGGCAGCAAATGTGGGGAAAGCTTTGTGCGATACCGGCAATCCCGCCGCGCTGAGTTTCATCGCGCCCGAATGCAACAGCTTTGGTCTGGCGCTCATGGAAGCCCGTCCGCTGAGCGAAGCTTTCCGCATCGCCGAAGACGGTGAGGCCGAGACTGTCATTGTTTTGGAAAACGACCTCTATCGCCGGATCGCGGCGGAGAAGGCGGACGCCTTGCTGGAATCAGTGCGGCACGTCGTTGTGCTCGATTGCCTGGTAAGCCAGACTACGGCGAAGGCCGATCTGCTTCTTCCAAGCGGAACGTTCGCCGAGTCCGACGGCACGATGGTAAGCAGCGAGGGGCGCGCGCAGCGATTCTTCCCGGTGTTCGCCCCGCTCGAAGCGGACGTGCGCGAGAGCTGGCGATGGTTGGGCGATCCCAAGTGGTTGACGCTCGATGATCCCCTAGCAGCGATAGCAGAGGCGATTCCGCGGCTAGCGCCCGCCGTCGCGGCAGCCCCTTCGTCAAAGTTTCGTATGACGGGGGCGAAGATTCCGCGTGAGACCCATCGCTATAGCGGGCTCACCTCCATTCACGCCAACATCAGCGTAGTTGAGCCCAAGCCACCGGATGACCCGGACTCCGCTCTGGCTTACTCCATGGAGGGCTCTCCCAAACAGCCGCCCGGCTCACTGCAGCCCTTCTTCTGGTCTCCCGGTTGGAATTCCATTCAGGCGGTCAACAAGTTTCAGAGCGAGGTAGGAGGTGCACTCAAAGGCGGCGATCCTGGAGTGCGATTGTTTGAACCGTCTCAGAAGGGAGTGTATTTCACTGCCATCCCGGTTCCCTTCGCACGGCATGAAGCCGAGTGGCTGATCGTTCCGATCGAACATATTTTTGGTTCCGAGGAACTGAGCCTTCACGCGCCTGCTGTCGCTTCGCTAGCGCCTGCTCCGTATCTGGCCCTCAACGCCGCCGACGTCGCAAGCCTTCATCTGGAAGCACAACCTGGAGAAGTTGAGATCGAACTGGCCGGCACTAAGCACCGCCTGCCACTGAAGGTTCTGCCGGACCTGCCGCCGGGGATCGCGGGGCTCCCAGCCGGCTTGACTCTAGCGCAGGGGGCTGTGCTTCCGGCTTGGTGCCGGATCTTGCGAGTGACATGACAAGCCCTCACCCCATCGCGGCGATTGTAGGCATCCTCCTTGCGGTGCTTAGCCTCTCGGCCATGCTCATCTGGGTAGAACGCCGGCTTCTGGCGCTCTGGCAGGACCGCTACGGGCCAAATCGTGTGGGGCCGTTTGGTCTGTTGCAAGTGCTCGCGGACATGATCAAGATCTTCACTAAAGAAGATTGGATACCGCCCTTCGCCGACAAAGTTGTTTTTGTGATCGCGCCGATGATCATTATGGTGACGGTGCTGCTGTCGTTTGCGGTGGTCCCCTTCGCGCCAGGCATCATTGTCGTGGATCTCAACATCGGGTTGCTATTTTTTCTGGGGATGTCCTCGCTCGGCGTCTATAGCATCGTGCTTGCCGGCTGGGCTTCAGACAGCAAGTACTCTCTCCTCGGAGGGATGAGAGCCGCCGCGCAGATGATCAGCTACGAGGTTTTCATGAGCCTCTCGCTGATGGGCGTTGTACTGCTGGCGGGTTCGTTTAGTCTGACCGCCATTGTCAAAGCGCAAGAGAAATTGTGGTTCGTGGTCCCGCAATTCCTCGGCTTTGTCTTGTTTCTCATTGCGGGTGTGGCCGAGGCGCGGCGTTTGCCGTTCGACCTTCCGGAGGCCGAGGCCGAACTGGTTGCCGGCTTCCATTCCGAATACTCGGGCATGAAGTTCGGAATGTTCTTCGTGGGCGAATACCTCGGCCTCATCCTGATTTCGTCCATGATCACCGTGTTGTTTTTTGGTGGCTGGCTGGGTCCGTGGCTGCCCCCCATCGTATGGTTCTTGATCAAGATGTTTGGTTTTATCTGTTTCTTTATTTTGCTGAGGGCATCACTTCCGAGACTGCGTTTCGATCAGCTCATGTACTTGGGTTGGAAGAGAATGCTTCCACTGGCGCTTGTCAATCTGCTGGTAACGGGCGCCATTGTGGTTGGGTTGAAGTGAGAAAGGTGATTTGAGATGTGGAGCATAGTCAGAACGATTTGGAATGTGTTTCTGCACACCTTCCACAAAAGGGTTACGATCCAGTATCCCGAAGAGAAGGCCTACCTGGCCCCACGCACCAGGGGGCGCATCATTCTTTCGCGAGATCCGGACGGCGGCGAGCGGTGTGTTGCCTGCTATCTGTGCGCGGCCGCTTGTCCGGTGGACTGTATCGCGCTTCAAGCTACCGAAGACGAAAATCAGCGCCGCTATCCGGAGTTCTTCCGGATCAATTTGTCGCGCTGTATTTTTTGCGGATACTGCGAAGATGCGTGCCCGACATACGCCATCCAGCTCACGCCGGATTTCGAAATGGGCGAGTACAATCGCCAGAACCTGGTGTATGAGAAGGAAGACCTGTTGATCGACGGACCCGGCAAGTATCCCGGCTACAACTACTGGCG
>JAYTGM010000202.1:0-6024 GCA_043733425.1 Terriglobia bacterium | reverse complement strand
TGCGCATAGCGGCTTTCTTTTTGCCCGGGAGCGCGCGCCAGTCGCACGGCTAGCTGTGCTTCGGCCAAATGATCCAGCACGGATTCCACCTGCGTCAGATCTTCAAAGTGATGCATGCGGTCTGACCGGTCGCGCAATTCGCCAAGTGTCTGAGCGCCGCGCAGCATCAGCGTGCAGAGCAGTGCCAGTTCCCTTCGCCCCAAATTTAGGGTTTCGGAAAAACGCTGGGCGTATTTCAGGGCCCGTCCGCCGGACACAATCACCGCCGCATAGCGCTTGTTCTTAAGCAACTCCAGCGCTTGAGCCACCGTGGTGTCGTCATACTGGACGTACGGGAAGCGGTTCGATTTCTGGTTGCAGGCGGTGACCAGTGAATTTAAGGTCAACGGATAATACTCGGGAGTGGTGCTTTCTTTTTCCAGCAGCGCACCCAGCACTCGCACTTCAATTGGATCTAGCAGGTTCGGAAGCACACGGTAGTCTCAAGCCCAACGTATCATGCACATCCGCCGGAAGTTATACTTGGGCGTTGATCAAGTTTGCGGAAGCGGACCTTCTGAAGTGTTGCGGATCGCGCAAATGGGCGGGTGCCATGGCGGAGCATGCATTTCCGAATGCCAAAGAAGTGATGGCCACGGCTGACAGTATCTGGCGCGGGCTGGCACGGGAAGACTGGCAGGAAGCCTTCGAGGCGAATGTGCGTATCGGCGAGCGCACTGATTTGGCGGATGCCAGCCCAGAGATTATGGAGAAGATCTGCCAACTGGCTTCTGCTTACTTGCAGCGGTTCGATCGCCCGTTCGTTACTACCGCTCTTGGCAAGAACGCCTCGCAGATTTTGAAGTTTTTAGAGGAACGCCTGGCGCAAGAGCCCGAAGCCGAACTGCGGATTGCCTCAGAACAGCAGTTGCAAATCACTCACAATCGGCTGAAACGTTTGCTGTCCCGTACTTAGCGGTTTTGAGGCGCTGTCATACTTTACTAGAGAGTCCCATGCGCCATCTTTTGTTGTTCCTCGCCTGTTCTGTCCCGGTTGCGGCACAGATTCCCGTCACGCAGTTCAAGCAAGCCGCAATATCGCCCGATGCCAAGCGAGTGGCCTATGTTGAAGCTCTGTTCGCCAAGGATGGTGGTGAGAGCCCAAACAGCGCACTTTGGTTTCTGGAACTGGGCCGCGCCGGCGCAAAACCAAAGCGCATCACGGCGGGTTATGGTACCCGGGGCTGCACTGAAAAAGATATCGACTGGTCACCGGATAGCAAACAGGCAGCGTTTTTATCCAACTGCGCGGATGGCAAGCAGGCGCAGGTCTACGTGGTCACGGCGAGTGGTGCCACGCCGCGCAAGCTGACCGGCTTCACCGGTTTTGTGCAGCACGCGAGATGGTCGCCCGATGGGCGGACGATTGCGGTTCTCTTTACGGAAAACGCGGTTCGCGTGGCGGGTGCCGTGGAAGCAACCACGCCCGATGCCGGTGTGGTGGAAGAGAAATTCTATGAGCAGCGCCTCACGCTGGTGGATGCGCAAACAGGGAAGGCCCGGCAGCTTTCGCCCGCCGATACCTACGTGTACGAATACAACTGGTCGCCTGACGGCAAGCAGCTCGCCTACACGGCGGCGAAAGGCTCCGGCGACAACAACTGGTGGGTTGCGGAACTGTTTCGCATAAATGCGGCAACCGGCGCGGTGAGCCATGTTCTCAAGCCGGCGACACAGATCGCTGTGCCTCGCTGGTCGCCCGATGGAAAGACGATCGCGTTCGTCGGAGGCATCATGAGCGATGAAGGGTCAACGGGCGGTGATGTCTACACAGTGGCCGCAGCAGGTGGAGCGGCCAAAAATATTACTCCCGGACGCAAGACTTCGCCTTCGTGGCTGCGCTGGTCCGCCGACGGAAAGCTGCTGATGACAGAGCGCGTGGATGGAGGTGCGGCAGTGACAACGCTCGATACTGCAACCGGGGCTACGGAGACGCTCTGGAAGGTGGATGAAACCATTCGCGCTGATGGTGACGACTTGAGCTTATCGATGGCCGCCGATGGCAAGACTGCTGCCGTGGTTCGCAATAGCTGGAGTAAAGCGCCCGAGGTCTGGACCGGGCGCATTGGCGAGTTGCAACCGGCGACTACCGCCAATGCGAACGCAAAGCCCACCTGGGGCGAAGCGAAGAAGCTGCACTGGCAAAACGGCAGTGTACCCGTGCAGGGATGGTTGTTATACCCGAAGAACTATGACGCCGCCAAGCGATACCCCATGGTGGTTTCCGTTCACGGCGGGCCCGCCTCCGCAAAATCTCCTTCGTGGCCCGCTCCGGGTTTCGATTTCGCGGCGTTTTCCGCGCAGGGGTATTTCGTGTTGTATCCCAACCCTCGCGGCAGCTATGGTGCGGGCGAGGCCTTCACCGCCGCCAATGTGAAAGATTTCGGGCATGGCGATTTGCAGGATATTCTGGCCGGGGTGGATGAAGTGGTGAAGACACTGCCCGTCGATCAGAAGCGGATCGGCATCGGCGGTTGGAGCTATGGCGGGTATATGACCATGTGGGCCGTTACGCAGACCAATCGCTTTGCCGCCGCGGTGGCCGGTGCCGGAATAGCGAACTGGCAAAGCTACTACGGTGAAAACTCAATCGATGAGTGGATGATTCCGTATTTCGGGGCTTCGGTTTACGATGACCCGGCCGTTTACGCCAAGAGCTCGCCGATCGCCTTCATCAAGAACGTGAAGACCCCTACGCTGATTGTGGTGGGCGACCGGGACGGGGAATGCCCGGCACCGCAGAGCTATGAATTCTGGCACGCGCTAAAAGCACAGGGCGTGATCACGAAGTTTATTGTGTATCCGGGTGAGGGGCACCACTTTCACGACCCGAAACATATCGAAGACCTGGCGAAACAGACAATGCAGTGGTTTCAAGAGCGGCTGAACTAGCGCGCGGCTGCGTACGCCTGGTCCAGCACTTCCACCACATGCAGCACCTTCTGGTTATGCCCGTGCAGGCGCGCGCCGGCTTCCAGTTGTAGCATGCAGCCAGGGTTCGCGGTAACAATCCATTCCGCTTCGGTGCGGTTCACGTTCACCATCTTCTCTTCCAGAACCTGCATGGCCATGTCATTCTGAATCACGTTATAAATGCCCGCGCTGCCGCAGCAGATATCGGCCGCGTGCATTTCCCGCAATTCCAGGCCCGGTACCTGCGCCAGTAACTTACGCGGCGCGGTCTTGATCTTCTGCCCATGCAACAGGTGGCAGGAATCCTGGTAAGTCACCGTCCTCTCCACTTTGCCCATCGCGGTGTTTAACTCAATGCCCGCCAGGAATTCGTTCACGTCCCTGGTGAGCGAAACGAATTGTTTGGCCTTTTCAGCGTAGGCTTCGTCGTGCTCCAGCAATTCGTCGTACTCTTTCAGCGTGCTGCCGCATCCGGCCGCATTGCTGATTACGGCATCGAATTTATCGGCCAGAATCACGTCGATATTGATCCGCGCCAACTCCCGCGCTTCATCGCGCACGCCAGAATGCACATGCAAAGCACCGCAACAACCCTGGCCGGCAGGAATCACCACATCGCAGCCGTTCTTTTGCAGCACGCGGACCGTAGCCTCATTCAACCGTGCGAAAGAGACATTGGCGATGCAGCCTGCCAGGAAGGCGACCCGAAAGCGCACCGGCCCTTCCGCCGGATATGTTTTGCCGATTTTGCTGAAGAAGAACGGAACTTCCGCGGCCGGCGACAGTTGTTCCAGCTTGCCCAGCGTGCCCATCAGCTTGAAAATTCCGGAAAGCCTGAGCAGCTTCTGCAAGCCGCTGGCCTGGTAAAGATACAAGCCGGAACCAACCATGGTCATCAGCCCGGGCGAACGCAGCAGCTTGTGAAAAATGAACCTGCGGGTCAGCTTCGCGAGCCAGGACCGTTCCGTGTTGGCTTCAATTTCGGTGCGCGCGGCTTCAATCAGCCGGCCATACTCCACGCCGGAAGGGCAGGCGGTTTCGCAGGCGCGGCAGGCCAGGCACAGGTCCATATGCTCGCGGTAGCTATCGGTAATGGGCGCGCCTTGCGAAACCTGCACCATCTGATAAATGCGCCCGCGCGGAGAATCCATCTCGACGCCGAGTTGCCGGTAGGTGGGGCAGGCGTTCAGGCAAAGCCCGCAATGGACGCACCTGTCCAGATCGGCCTGCTGAGGCTTGTCGTTATTCTGCACACTGATTTGGGTGAGCGTGGGCTTAGATGCGTCGGTAGAGACGGCCATTGTTTAATAGATTCTTCGGGTCGAAGAGTTGCTTGACCTTTTTCATCATCGCAAAATCGGTGCCGGGCGAGGGCCAAAGATCAATCCGCTCTTTATCCGCTTCCGGGGAAAACTCAATCACGCACGGCCATTGCTTCCCGCGCGGCGAATTGAGCCACTTCACCGCAGCGTCAGACCGGCTGAAATAAGCATAGCTGACACCCGTTCCCGCGCGGGCCAGCACCGGTACGTCAAGTGACGCAAGCACTTCTCCTAACTGCTTCAACGGTGCCGAAATGCGCACGACGGCGCCATCGGTAAACTTTTCCATAAAGCGCTGTGACCCAGCCTGGATCTGGCGCCAGAAACGCTGCTCGTCAGGGCCAGTGAGCTGCGATGCGCTCCCGAACGAACCCAATTCGCGCGCGTAACGTTCCACCGTGGGCTCATTGCCGCCGTACTGGACGGCTAACGTGAAACCGCGCAAATTGATGGGCGCACCAGCCAAAGGGTTCAGCAGATCCACGGCGGAAGGCTGCAAAACGCCTTGCAGCAAAAGGTCGCGCGCGCTCACCGCAAGTGCGCCTGTTTCAAAGGAGAGCAGGGAAGTCTGTTCCACCTCCGGTTTGGGTGAAAGCTTAAAATTGACCACCGCGATGGCGCCCAGGGTGCCGAAAGAGCCGATCAGCAGCTTGCCCATATCCAGGCCGGCTACATTTTTCACCACCATCCCGCCAGATTGCACCAGCTTGCCTTCCAGCGTGGCGAACTGAAGGCCAATCACCATATCGCGGGCCGTTCCATACAATCGCCGCCGCGGCCCAGAGCTGTTGGTAGCAATGACACCGCCCACCGTAGCTGTTTCGGCCCAAGCCGGATCAAGCGGGATCATCTGATTGTTCGCGGCCAGCACGCGGCTGACTTCCGCGAACGGGGTGCCCGCTTCCACACTCAGCGTCAGATCGCGCGGCTCATATTTCAGAATCCGGTTCATCGCCCGGGTGGAAATGACCACATCAGAAGGCGCGGTAGGGCCTCCCATCAGACGTTTAGTAAATTGGCCTCCTAAACTAATGCGCTGATCCCGCGCGGCAGAGGAAGCGAGTGCCTCCGCTATTTCGGCTGGCGAACTAGGCGTCAGCAACGGCTAGACTGCCTCAATGTCAATCGGCAAAGTATGGTGTACCACGTAGTTGCCGTAATCGTAATTATGCTGGGGCTGCTGCATTTTGCCACTGGAATCGGTGGCGCGGGACATCAGCGTATACCGTCCCGCAACGGGCGCGCGCCAGTTGAAATCCCATGCGCGCCAGCAGAAACGGACAGATCTATCGCGCATGGTAGCGCCGGCCCACGTCTTGCCCCCATCGGCGCTGACTTCCACCCGGGAAATATCGGCATCCCCGGTCCAGGCTGAGCCGAAAATTTTGTAATCCAAGCCGGCTTTCACGGTTTCGCGCATTGCGGGGCGGGCGATTAAACTTTTCACCTGCATGTCAAGAATCGGGCGGCGCACCGGTGTGCCACTCACGCGGTCCCAATACCCGTAATCGGTGGTCTGCCAGTAAGAATTAAACGGTTCTACCAGCACTTGAATACGCGTCAGCCATTTGGTGGACGCCATGCCGTAATATCCGGGAACAATGGCACGCACCGGAAAACCGTGCGCGGCGGGCAAATCTTTCCCGTTCATGCGATATGCCAGCAGCACCTCCGGACGGCGCGCTTTTTCGATGGGAATGCTGCGCGCAAAATGAATTTGCCCCGGCGGGTGAGGGTCATTCTTCCCTTC
>JAYTGM010000201.1:0-6025 GCA_043733425.1 Terriglobia bacterium | reverse complement strand
CAACAGCAAGAAGCGGAGATTTCGGCTTCCCGATATATGCGTGGTTCTGAACGATGATCAACCGGGCACCCGGTTTCTGGAGCGCTCACCTGATTTTGTGGTGGAGATACGGTCCCCGGAAGACACTGTCGCGTACTGCACACGCAAGATGGAAGAGTACCTCGATTCGGGCTCGCGCTTAGGCTGGCTGGTTCTGCCCGACGATCACGCTGTGGTGGTTTTCAAGCCCGGCCGACCGACAAGAACTTTGATGAGTGGGGAGAAGTTGGACGGTGGAGAATTACTTCCCGGCCTTGAGATAGAGATCGCGAAACTTTTCTAAAAACAAAAGGCGCGCGTTGGGAGAGTTTCCCAGCCGCGCGCCAATTACTTAAGAGGCTTCGTCCATGCCTTCCCGCTGCGCTTTTAGCCGTTCTTCACGGCGCTGGGCGCGTTCGGCGGAACGCTTGACGAGTTCAGAACCCACTAATTCGATCATGGCCTGTTCCGCGCCGTCGCCTTTGCGGAAGCCAAGACGAACGATGCGAGTGTAGCCTCCGGGACGCTGACCGAAACGGGAACCGAGAGTGTCGAACAGCTTTTTAACGGCTTTCGGTGTTTCGAGAAATGCGGCAGCTTGGCGGCGGGCATGCAAAGTATCACGCTTGGCAAGGGTGATCATTTGATCCACCATCGGCCGGATAGCTTTCGCTTTGGGGACGGTGGTGACCACGCGTTCATGTTCGATGACGCTGGTGACCAGATTTTTGAAAAGCGAATTGCGCGCACCAACATCGCGCTTGAGTTTGACGGTACCTACGCGGTGTCTCATTCGAACTGTTGACCTTCCTCATCAAGTTCCGATTCCTGAACGGAGCCAGGAGGCGGGGGCGGCGGGGCCACAAGGCGACCGGAGGCATCGGGACGCATGCCGAGACCTAAGCCCATGGTGACCAGAATTTCTTTAATTTCGTTGAGTGACTTGCGACCGAAATTCTTGGTGCGAAGCATTTCCGATTCCGACTTCTGCACCAGTTCCCCAATGGTCTGGATATTGGCATTCTTCAGGCAGTTGTAAGAGCGGACGGAAAGCTCCAGCTCTTCGACGGACCGGTTGAGTTGATCGCCCAGTTTATCCAAACCGCGTTCGGCCGTCTCTTCGGTGGCTTCGGCGACTTCTTCGAAGTTGATGAAGATGGACATATGGTCTTTGAGGAGTTTAGCGGCGTAGCCGATGGAATCCTGCGGGCTGACCGCACCGTTGGTCCAAACTTCGAGAGTCAGCTTGTCGTAATCGGTCATTTGACCGAGACGAGCGGCTTCGACGGAGAAGTTAACCTTGCGGACCGGTGAGTGGACCGAATCGATCGGGATGAAGCCGACGGCCAGATCTTCATCGAAATTCTTATCAGCCGAGACGTAGCCACGTCCGGTACGAAGGCGCATTTCTATGTTCAGTTTGCCGCCTTCGGAGACGGTTGCCACGTGCAGATTGCGATCGAGCACTTCAACATCGTGATCGGTCTGGATTTGGCCGCTCATGACATCGCCCGCGGCATCGATCGAAAGACGAACGGTTTTGACGCCTTCTCCCATGACCTTAAAGGGGATCTGCTTCAGGTTAAGGATAATATCGGTGGCGTCTTCGACAACGCCGGGAATGGGGGAAAATTCGTGATCCGCGCCTTCAATGCGAACAGCAGTGATCGCAGCTCCTTCAATGGAACTGAGGAGGACGCGGCGGAGGCCGTTTCCGATGGTGGTACCGAAACCGCGCTGAAAGGGCTGCGCGGTGAAACTACCGAACCGCTCAGTGAGCGAATCGGTATTTGCTACTAGACGCTTGGGTTTTTGGAAGCCTTTGAACATAAAGTGATTGCCCTCCTTTACTTCGAATACAGTTCGACGATGAGCTGTTCGTTAATGGGAATTTGTGTTAGCTCGTCGCGTTTCGGATTGCCGATGATCCGGCCTTTCAAATTGTCACGATCTACCTCCATCCAGCTTGGAGCTGGTGCGTGGGCCGTGGCATCGCGCGAGGAAAGAATCGTGGGATGGTTTCTGCTGGGTTCTCGAACGCCCACTTCTTCACCGGCTTTTACAATGTAGGAAGGAATGTCGACCTTGTGACCGCCAATCTCAATGTGACCGTGCCTGACAATTTGACGCGCCTGCGCTCGGCTGGTTGCAAAGCCCATGCGATAGATGACGCTGTCGAGGCGCCGTTCCATGGTGGCAAGCAGGTTTTCGCCTGTAATGCCCTTGGCATGGGCAGCTTTTTCAAATGAGTTGCGGAATTGAGTTTCGATCAAACCGTAGATGCGCTTAGTCTTTTGCTTTTCACGAAGCTGGAGACCGTAGCCAACAAGCTTTTTCATCTTTTTCGATTGGCCATGCTGGCCAGGAACATAATTGCGCTTTTCGATGGCGCACTTTTCGGTGTAGCAGCGTTCGCCCTTCAGGAACAATTTCATGCCTTCGCGCCGGCATAGCCGACAAACGGGGCCTCGGTATCGTGCCAAATTCGACCTCCTTACGGTCTTAACTTGAGGTGCAGTTTACGGGAGCGAAACTCCTTTCTTCCTGCTTGTAATGCAATTTGCAAAAACGAACCCAATTTGAGAATAAACAACAGGTTGGGCTCTTAACTACATCAGACTCGTCGTTTCTTGGGTGCGCGGCAGCCATTGTGTGGCATGGGGGTGTTGTCACGAATGGAACGCACTTCAATTCCGAGGGTGGCCAGCGCGCGGATCGCGCTTTCGCGGCCTGAACCGGGCCCAGAGACGCGAACATCAACGGCTCGGAGTCCGCTTTCCTTCGCCTTGCCGCCGGCCGTGATAGCAGCCTGCTGGGCAGCGAACGGAGTACCCTTACGGGATCCGCGGAAACCGAGCGAACCGGCGCTGGACCAGGAGAGAGTATTTCCTTCCAGGTCAGCGATGGTCACGATGGTGTTGTTAAAAGTAGCCTGAATATGAACGATTCCGGTGTGGACGTTCTTCCGCTCTTTCTTTTTGAAGGTCTTCTTTTTCGGAGCGGCCTTCTTGGCGGCGGTGCCGCCTTTGGTTGCTTTTGCGTCAACTTTTGTCGCCATGCTTACTTCACGCCTGCCTTTTTCTTATTAGTTACGGTGCCGCGGCGCGGACCCTTGCGAGTGCGGGCGTTAGTGTGAGTGCGCTGCCCGCGAACGGGCAGGCCGCGGCGGTGCCGCAGGCCGCGATACGAACCCATTTCAATGTGCCGCTTGATGTTGAGCGAAACTTCCTTGCGAAGATCGCCCTCGACCGCACCCTCTTCTTCAAGAATGTTACGGACTTTGTTGACTTCGTCTTCAGTCAGATCTGCAATTTTCTTATCGAAATCGATACCTGCCCGATAAAGGAGCGACTTTGCGCGGGTCCGGCCGATGCCGTAAATATAGGTCAGGCCAATTTCGGCTCTCTTTTTATTAGGAAGATCTACACCAGCGATACGTGCCATTGATTTTAACCTTGACGCTGCTTATGCTTCGGATTGGTACAAATGACCCTTACCACGCCTTCGCGGTTGATCACTTTGCATTTGTCACACATTTTCTTAACGCTTGCTCGGACTTTCATAAATTGACTCCCGTTTGCTACAACTTCCTGGTAATCCGCCCACGTGCAGGATCCCCCGAGGCGAGTTCCACTTCCACACGATCGCCAGGCAGTAAGCGGACAAAGTTTTTTTGAGCCGATCCAGCCGCATGGGCGAGGACCTGAGCTTTATTCTCTAGCTCCAGCCGGAAAACCAGACTCGGCAGCTCCTCCACAACACGCGCTTCGGGCATCAATTATTGTAACCTATGGACGCGTCAAAACCCAGGGCCCATTTTTCGTGACCGCCACGCAGTGTTCGAAATGCGCGGAATATGAGTTGTCCTGAGTGACTGCGGTCCATTTATCCTTACGGACTTTGGTGGCGGCTTTGCCGGCATTCACCATGGGTTCAATGGCGAGGACCATGCCCTCACGTAACCGCGGGTTGTCGCCCTTGCGGTCCACGTAATTGGGCACCTGCGGCTCTTCATGCAATTGCGAGCCGATGCCATGCCCCACATATTCCCGAACTACTGAAAAACCATTAGAAGTCACATGCTTCTCAACAATTTCACAGACATCGAAAAGCCGGTTGCCCTCGCGTACACGGTCAATTGCGAGCTCAAGAGAATCTTCGGTGACCTTCATCAAGCGCTTGGCCTGATCGCTAATTTGGCCGATACCGACGGTGAGGGCGGAATCGCCATAGAAACCGTTCAGCTGGACGCCGGTATCGATGGACAGAATGTCACCGTTTCTAAGAATCCGCTTGGCGGACGGCATGCCATGGACAATCTCTTCGTTCACCGAAGTACACAGCACGTATTTGTAGCGCTCACCCGCCGCCGGAACGTAATATCCCTGGAACGCTGGTTTCGCTCCCGCGTCGGACATCATTTTCACCGCCGCGATTTCCAGTTCCTGAGTAGAAACACCCTCGATAGCCATCTCGCCGAGCTTCTGCAGAATCTGGTAAACCAGCAGGCCGCTGCGGCGCATTTTTTCAAGTTCTTCCGACGTTTTCCGAATGATCATGAAAGTCTTAGCTCGGCAGGCCGTGAAGGCAGAGAATCTGGCGAATACGCTCAAAAAGAGCTTTGGGCGATTCCGTGGACCCATCGATTTCGACAAAAGTACGACCGGTCTCGAGGAAATATTCAATCAAGGGCCGGGTCTGATGGTCATACGCTGCCAGACGCTCACGTACCACGGATTCTTTATCGTCTTCCCTGATCACGAGACTATGCCCGTCGAGATCACAGACCCCCGAAACTTTGGGGGGCCGGGATGCAGAGTTATAAAGCGACCCGCACACCGGGCACTGGCGGCGGCCGGAAATACGGCTGATGATCATGTCGGAATCGACTACTAAGTGGATTACGATTTCACTGATGTGAAGAGAATCGAGCAGTTTCGAAAGCACCACAGCTTGGGCAAGAGTACGCGGATACCCGTCAAGGATAAAGCCACGATCCGTGTCAGGCGATAAGAGGCGCTGTGCCACCAGCCCGTTTACTAGTTCATCGGAGACGAGCGAACCGGCGCGCATGGTATCGCGGACGGTGACGCCAACTTGGTCGCCTTGTTCGATGTGCCCCCGCAACATGTCTCCGGTGGAGATCTGCGGAATACTAAGATGCGCAACCAGGAGCTTGGCTTGGGTACCTTTCCCCGACCCGGGAGATCCGAATAGAACCAGTGCTTGACGGGCTACGGACACTTTCGAATTCGTTTCGGGACAGTTCAGAATTCCGACGCCCGCTTCACCGGCGGCCATGCTACGACGTACGCCTTCCGCGGATCCGGCCGGCACGGGGCGTGAACCCTTCGTAATGACGCATGATGAGTTGCGCTTCAATCTGGTTGATGGTATCCATGGCCACGCCGACAACGATCAGCAACGAAGTACCGCCGAAATAAAACTGGACATTTAGCCCTTCGAGAAGAAAACGGGGGAAATACTGATCGATGAAGTTACCGACCAGTGGTAGATGTTGCAGGTGAATTCCCGAAATCATGATGTCGGGGATGAGGCACAAGATGCTGAGGTAGAGACCGCCCACCACAGTGATCTTGGTAAGGATGTTGTTCATGTAATCCGACGTGTTCCGACCGGGACGGATGCCCGGGATGAAGCCGCCGTACTTGCGCATATTGTCCGCTGCTTCATTTGGATTAAAAATGATGGAGACGTAAAAAAAGCAGAAGAAAATAATGAGCGCGACAAAGAACAACACGTAGAGAGGTTCGCCGTGCCGGATGGAGCCCAACATACCGGAAAGCCAGGGACTCGATTTGATGAAGGGGAACCCAACAATTGTTTGAGGAAAAGCAAGGATGGAGGAAGCGAAGATAACTGGAATCACGCCACCCGCGTTCACTTTGAGCGGCATGTGAGTGAACTGGCCGCCCATGACCTTCCGACCGACAACGCGCTTGGCGTACTGGACAGGGATCCGGCGTTCGCCGCGTTCCACCAAAAC
>JAYTGM010000200.1:0-6047 GCA_043733425.1 Terriglobia bacterium | reverse complement strand
AGTAAGACAACAGGCACCAGCGGGAAGGGGCTAGAGTATCTGGCGCGTGCCGGCGCGCTGCTTTTCATTGCCGCAGGCCTGCTTGCGGTCTCAACGAGTCTGCACGTATTTCTTTTAAATGCGGCAACCGGGCTAACGTTGCGTGACCGCTATTGGGACGTGATGAAAGACATCAGCCCGGTTTGGGTAGCATCCACATTCGTTGGCGCGCTGCTGCTCGGCTTTTTGCTTTCCGGCAGGGTGGAACTGAATATCTTTGGGCTGAATTACTTTTATCGTAACCGTCTGATGCGTTGCTACTTAGGTGCCACACGATGGCGCCCCGGAATGCGCAAACCCGACCGCTTCACCGGGTTCGATGAGCAGGAAGATCTGGCGTTGGCAAATTTGAGAGTGGAGCCTGAAAACGCAGAGCCTGAAAACGCGGAGCCTGAAAACCCCGGAGGTAAACAGCCCTGCCACCGCGCCTACCGCGGTCCGTTCCCTATCATTAACTGCACGCTCAATCTGAGCGGCAGCGCCGATCTCAGCTTCGAAACGCGCAAGAGCACTTCCTTTTCGCTCACATCGCTCCGATGCGGAGCTGACCGGCCGCAGGTCGGTTACGCCCCCACGTCAAAATTCGCCGGCAGAGTGGGTCTCGGTCAAGCGATGGCTGTCTCCGGCGCCGCCGTGAGCCCCAACATGGGCTATAACAGTTCTCCCCTGGTTGCCTTCCTGCTGACAATGTTCAACGTGAGATTGGGGTGGTGGTTTCCCAACCCGTCACAAAGTAAATGGCGTTCCCAAGGGATGCCCTGGAGTGGCTTCTATTATTTGGTCTGCGAGTTGTTTGGTTTGGCTGATGAGAGCAGCGCGTTCCTGAACGTTTCCGATGGCGGCCACTTCGAAAATCTAGGGATCTACGAGTTGGTACGCCGCCGGACCAGAGTCATCATTGCCGCCGACGGCGAGTGCGATGAAAATTTACAGTTTGGAAGTTTAGGTAATCTGGTCCGGATCTGCGAGACGGATTTCGGCGCCAGAATCGAAATTGACGTATCCTCTGTTCGCAAGCAGGAAAGCGGGTTCAGCCAGGCACACTGCGCCGTAGGCAAGATTACGTACAGTAACGGCAGTTTGGGATGGCTCATCTATTTGAAAGCTTCCGTTACAGGCGATGAAGACGTGGGTGTGGCGCAATACAAGGCCGTTCACCCGGCGTTTCCACACGAATCGACAGCCGACCAGTTTTTTACGGAAGATCAGTTCGAAAGCTATCGGCGGCTGGGGCGGCACGTGGTTCAGCACGCGTTTCGCGGGACGGCGCAGGAAGAACCGCTGCTCACAGTGGCGGAACGGCTGTTTGACACCTGGACGCCGGCGGGTTTCAGTACGGACTCGTTCTTAAAGCACACCAAGACGTTATCCACCCTTTTGCGGCAACTTCGGCAATCGCCTGGCTTGAGCCGCCTGCTGGCGGAACTGACGTCGCACCCCCCGCCACTGCCGGCCGCCGCCTCTGTTTCGCCAGAAGAACTATGTGCCTGCCTGGAACTGACGCAATTGATGGAAGATGTATTTATAGACTTACGCCTGGATAATTTTTGGGAGCACCCGGATAATCGCGGCTGGGCGATGTTGTTTATCTCGTGGGCGAAGAGCCCGCTATTCCGCCAGGCATGGGGCCATAGCCGATGCAAATTCGGAATTCGCTTTGAGGATTTTTGCTGTGCGCGGCTTGGTCTGCCGAAGGAGATACCCGTGGCGCGGGTATGATCTGGCTGTTATGAAGGCGCGTGGGTGATAGCCTAAAATCTTCCATGCAACTCGACATTACTCTGCCGGATGGCTCCATTAAGCAGGTTCCCCCCGGCACCACACCGCTCGACATCGCCCGCGGCATCAGTCCGCGTCTGGCGGATGCCGCCCTGGTCGCTAAAGTAGACGGGGAACTCTACGATCTCTCCCGCCCCCTGGAAGCGAACGCGCAATTGCAGATTCTGACCGCCAAAGATCCCGAAACGCTTTACGTGTACCGGCACTCGACAGCCCACCTGCTGGCAGCGGCGGTGCTCGATCTGTTTCCGGGAACACAGCTTGGCATCGGGCCGCCAATTGAAAACGGCTTTTACTACGACTTTTTGCGCGAAGAATCCTTCACGCCTGACGATCTGGAAAAGCTAGAGAAGCGCATGCACGAACTGCAGGCGCAAGACCTGAAGTTCGATCGCGTGCTGACCGGCAAGGCGGAAGGTCTGGCTAAGTACCGCGCCGCAGGCGAAAGCATGAAGGTGGAATTGATTGAAGACCGCGCGGGCGATATTTTCACCGAATATACTCTGGGGCCGAAGTTCATCGATTTCTGCCGCGGTCCGCATGTTCCTTCTAGCGCGAAGCTTAAAGTGTTCAAGCTGTTGTCCATCGCTGGGGCGTATTGGAAGGGCGACGAGAAGAATAAGCAACTGCAGCGCATCTATGGCACCGCCTGGTTCACGCAGAAAGAGCTAGACGAACATCTGGCCAAACTGGAAGAAGCCAAGAAGCGCGATCATCGCAAGCTGGGCAAAGAACTGGACCTTTTCAGTATTCAGGAGCTTGCCGGCCCAGGCTTGATTTTCTTCCATCCCAAAGGCGGCATCATCCGTAAGCAGATTGAAGACTGGATGCGAGACCAGTATTTGAAGCGCGGCTATTCGCTGGTCTATACTCCGCACGTAGCCAAGCATGATCTCTGGAAGACTTCCGGTCACGCGAATTTCTACAACGAGAACATGTTCACCCGGATGGAGCTGGATGACGCCGAATACCAGCTCAAGCCCATGAACTGCCCGTTCCATATTCTGATTTACGCCGATAAGCCGCACTCTTACCGCGACCTGCCGGTTCGGCTGGGGGAATTGGGAACTGTGTATCGTTATGAGCGGTCAGGCACCATGCACGGACTTCTTCGCGTGCGTGGCTTCTGCCAGGACGATGCGCATATTTTCTGTACGCCGGAGCAGGCCGAAGACGAGGTGGTGAATTGCCTGCAGTTTGCAATCGACACACTCAGCACGTACGGGTTTACGCAGTATGAAGCTGAGCTCTCTACCTGGGATAACGGGGCCAGCGGCAAATACGACGGCACACCGGAGCAATGGGAGCACGCCGAAAATTCGCTTCGCAAAGCAACGGATCGCCTTGGCCTGAAGGTGAAGCTGATGCCCGATGAGGCCGCTTTTTACGGGCCGAAAATCGATATGAAGCTGGTGGATGCTATCGGTCGCTTGTGGCAGCTTTCCACCGTGCAATTCGATTTCACGTTACCGCATCGCTTCAATCTGGAGTATATCGGCGAAGATGGTCGGAAGCATCAGCCGCTGATGGTACACCGGGCGCTTTATGGTTCAGTGGAGCGCTTCTTTGGAATTCTGGTGGAACACTACGCTGGAGCATTTCCGGTTTGGCTGGCTCCCGTTCAGGCTATCGTTTTGCCCATTACAGACCGGCAGACAGAATATGCGCAGCAGGTGAAGCAGCAGCTGGATGCCGCTGGCATTCGGACGACGGTTGACGACCGCAAGGAAAAAGTAAACCTCAAAATTCGCGACGCGCAGCTCCAAAAGATTCCTTACATGCTGGTGGTAGGCGATCGCGAGTCGGTTTCTGGCGAAGTTTCAGTGCGGAACAGAAAGCACGGCGACCAGGGAGTTCGTTCCGTGGCCGATTTTCTTACAACCATCAAGCAACAAATTGACGAAAAAGTTCCCTTCGAGTAAAAACGACAGGAACTTTCTTCCAATTCGTTCGTCATAATAGATACGGACAACCCCCCTTGTCCCGACACGTGAGGCGACCGGCAATAACCACCCCCGGTTACCGGTCGCCCGCGTGTCATGAACCGCTTTTTCTTTCCTGCTACTAAACTAATCCGCGGTTCCGCCGATAAGGTCTACATGAAGGTGGATTTGTGGTAGACGAAGCTAAGCTGGTGCGGGGGTGCCTGGAACGCGCCGTCGCGGAATTTCAATCGAACCCATTGAGCGCCCAAGTGATGCGCCGCTTCGCTTCGGATACGCCGGTTATTTTCGCCCCCGTTGCGGTTTCCATGCTTCTGACCGCCACGGAAACTGCTGGATTCCGTTATCTGGCTATGCTGCTGGTCAAGCAACCGTCACTGTTCAGGCAGCTTGCGGACCCACTACTTTTTACGCGCCCGCAGGCAGTTACGCTCACCAGAAGGCTAATGAGTGTGGACCCCTCGCTGGACGTCCGGTTCGCACGGCAACTACCGGCGCGCAACGGATCCACACCGGACACCATCAACGGCCCGGCCGCGGAGCGCGCGCTCGACATTCTGGATGAGATTTCACTTGGCAAACGGATTGTGCCCGTTCTAAGCCACTTGACGCGGCATCCGGACGGGAAGATCTCTGCGAAAGCTACGCTTCTGGTGGGCAAGCGCGTACAAAATGTGGCGTTCGCCAAACGCCTGATCGTGGAGGAAACCGACCCGCGGATTCGCGCGAATGCGATTGAAGCAGTGTGGGGCAACGATACTCCTCCAGTGCAAAAACTGTTTTGGGAATGCGTGGAGGACAGGCACAATCGCGTTGTGGGAAATGCGCTGGTGGGTCTTTATCTTGCCGGTGAAGAAACAATCAATGGAGTGGTGACCCGCTTCGCCAACGATTACAAGCCCGAGTTTCGCATGACCTCCGCATGGACAATGGGCCGCATCGGCAACGCAGATTTCGTATCCACGTTGTCCCCTCTCATCAAGGATCAACATCCGGGGGTTCGTTCCGCTGCTTTGCGATCGCTTCAGAATATCCGGCAGGTGGAAAAAATGCGGCGTCCTAGTGAAACAGATCTAGCCAAGGAGTTGCCGACCGATGAAGGCGGAGGCACTGCGGTATTAGAGTTGCCCGACGTGGGTGTTGATGTCCGGCTTGACGGCTCACTTCATACGGATCGTTCAAAGCGGTTTCGCCGGTATGCCGAGTGGTGACATGCTGGAAAGTGTCGGCAGAGGTTCTTTTAAACGAAGAGGCTATTGAGTCAGTCCCGAATAAACCCGGCGTCTTCCTGCTGCGAATGAAAGACGGGGCGCGCGAGCCTTACTTGTCGCGCACACGGGTTTTGAAACGCAGGCTGCTACGTCTATCACGTATGCCCAATCTGCTGGGCGCGGTAGATCATGCCGAATATTGGCTTACCGGTTCCACGCTGGAAGCGCAGATGTTGATGTACGGGATGGCGCGCACGTGTTTTCCGGACCGATATCTGAAGCTCCTGAACTTGCGAATGCCTTACTATGTCCGAATTTCATTCGCGAACCGCTTCCCGCGCAGTCAGATTGTGTCGCAACTCCCTCGAACGCCCGGCATCAACTTCGGCCCGTTTCCGAGCCGCGTGGCAGCGGAGCGCTTCGATGCTCAGTTCCTCGATCTATTCCAATTGCGGCGTTGTCCGGAAGACTTACGGCCTTCGCCCGATCACCCCGGCTGTGTGTATGGCGAGATGGGAATGTGCCTGAGGCCCTGCCAGGAGCAGGTGGGCGAAGAAGAATATAGGACCGAAGTGGAGCGCGCTACCGAATTTCTGGAAACGTCGGGCTTGGCATTACTGAATTCCGCACTCAAGGTGCGCGACAGCTTCAGTGACAATATGGATTTCGAAGAAGCCGCACGCCAGCATAAGCGTGTCGAGAAGATTGAAGAAGTACGTAAACTGCGCGATGAAATGGCGTTCCCGGTAGACGGGCTTCACGCTGTCGCGGTCACGCCCAGCGCGGAACCTGAAGCGGTGGAACTTTCACTCTTTCGTGGCGGGCATTGGCAAGGGACAAGGCGGTTGAGCTTCCGGCTGGTGGAAGGGAAACCCGTTTCGCTCGACAGCACAGTGCGGCAGGTTTATTCCGAATTCGGCTCGGTTGAGCAGCCGCTTCGCGAGCGCCAGGAATATCTGGCGATAGCCGCCCGATGGTTCTATTCCACTTGGCGCGATGGCGAGCTACTCTTCTTCGACAAGCCCTCCGAACCTCCTTACCGTAAGCTGGTCCACGCGATTTCGCGCGTTCACCG
>JAYTGM010000199.1:0-6049 GCA_043733425.1 Terriglobia bacterium | reverse complement strand
ATCGTTAAGTGCAAACCGCACCGCGGAAGAATTCTCACGGGAGCGAATGGTTGAAGTGATACCGCAAGTGCTCCAATTTAGAAAATCGGAAGAGAGCGACAGCTTTGGATATCCGCATACTTCGCGATCAAAGTTCCCGCCGCTATCATGCGACGTGATCGCGGCCCCGCCGCTCGAATTGATCGCGAGATCGATAGGCCCGCCGATGAATCGGTTTCCGTCCGACCTTATGTTCACACGCGGGTTCCACGTCACGCCGGAGTCGGGCGAGGTTAAAACAAACAAAGTGTGGTCATAATCCTCAAAATAATGGGAGTCCAGGGAACCAGTAAAAGCGATGCGAGGCCTGGTTCCCGCGAACGCCAGGCGCATTTGAAAATTTTCCCCAAAGCCCACGGCACTGATGTTGGCGACCGATGGCGTTGAACCGGGCCGATAGAATATTTCCCTGTAGTCATCGCCCGACACCGCATAGGCGATAGCAGGTTTTCCTTCAGAATCGAGCGCGATATCGGACCCCACACCATAATCCGTAAACCCCAGGTTGGGGACAGTTTCTTTAGTCCAGGAACTCGGGCTATCGGTAAGCTTGCCCGTCATATATTGAATTCCGGCGTAATCCTGCGTGAAGGTGAGATAAACCTGCCCGCTGCCGAGCGCAATAGCAGGAACAAGATACGCAGCGGTCCCGCTGACAATGTTTCGCTTGCGCCAAGTGAGACCGTTGTCGGTGGAATCGACAATGGAGAGTTGATTCAGGGCAAGGTTGCTGGTATCGACAAAGACGATGCCCATTGTTCCTGTTGAGGGATCGACAGCAAGGCGAAACGAATAGTTATAACTATAGGAATTATCGATGTTAGTGATGGCGGCAACAACTGGGGTGGTCCAGGTGTAGTGGGCCCGATCCCACCGCACGAACCGGATCTCGGTATCGGCGAAATTGGCATCCAGATTAGGATCAAGGTTCAGGTAGCAGAGCATCGGGTCGCCGCTCCGATCAAGAATGATTTGCGTATTTGCATTAAATAGACCGGGGTCATCCAGCTTGTCAGGCGTGGCCACCACGCGCGTGTAGCCGTAGGGGGGAGGACCGACTGTAACCTCATTTGTGGGGTCTGAGGTGTCAACCGGATTCATCAGCGTATTGGCCGCACGCACGCGGTATACGTAAGGTGTAAATTGGTCGAAGTTGATATCGGCAAACGTAGTTGGCAGAACCTTGTCAAGCCCCGGAGTCACACGGGCAGCCGTAGAGAAGACCGTGGAATCGAGCGTCCTTCTTTCAATTAAATATTGATTCTTATCGGCACCTGCAGGGGTCCAGGAGAGTTGAACCTGCTTGTTAGTGGCGGACACGACCGTAAGCTGCGTGGGGGGCGCCAGTGACCAGGCTGCACGGGAAAGAATGAGCAGACAGAATAAAGTTTGTCTCATGAGACTCTCAAAAAGATTATCACCTTACTTCAGGCTGGTAGCTAACTCGCCGGTTTGCCGCAACAGATTCAGGCGCGCCCGTTCACTAAGGAACTGTGCGTCATAGAAAGCGATCCACTTCTCATCTTCCTGATAACGTGCTTCTTCCACCTGCCGGAGAGTTACCCGCCCTTCCCCTAACTGCGCTAAAAGTAAACCGAGATTCTCACGCGAGAGATCCAGATCTGCCCGCGTGACAGCAGTGTTTGTCTCGGCTCTTCTGATTTCTGAAAAGCTTTGATGAACATCCAGCATAATGCGATTGCGCGCCGCGTCCATCTCGATTTTCAAATGCGATGAATCATCATCTGCCTGAGCGACCGCAGCAGCCACGCCAGGCCCCGTTATCAGCGGAACTTGGAAGCTCATGCCAAGCTGCCCGTTATGGCGTTGGAAATGATTGAAGAACTGGTCGTAATTGTTGTAGCGGGCTAAAAGCGCATACTGCGCTACCAGATCCACTTTGGGCAAGCGCGCAGCTTGAGCACCCTTTTTCTCAAAGCCCTTCGCGATCATGGCCGAGTGCAGCCGCTTCATCTCTTTGTTAGAGGCAAGCGCCTGTTCCACGGCGGATTCTTCCGTTAGTGGAATCGCCATGGCTCCGCGTTCATCGGCTGCCGCGCGCGCCCTGTCTTCCGCTGTGTAACCCAGCACGATGGCAAGTGAACGCTCCGCAAAATCCTGGTCCGCTACCAGGCCTTCCTGGCGTTGTAGGGCTTTTTGCAAATCAACGTTGGCGCGCTTTGTTTCAATAGGCAATTCACGCCCTTCCTGCACGCGGCCCTGGATTGTCTTCACGACGCTCCGAAGGCTGGTTACCTGTTTTGCGGCCATGGTCTGCAACCGCGCGGCGCGGTCACCGTCCAGGAATAACGAAGCAGTCCGATAAGCTACTTCATCTCGTTTCGAAGCTGAAACAAACCCCGCGCCGCGTGCATTCTCTCGCGCTTGCGCGACCGCGAAAGTCTGCTGCCGGTTGAACAAAGATTGCGAGGCTTGAGCGCGTACCACGCTGGGGGCCGCACCTTCTATGCTTAACGGAAAACCGCTGGAGTAAGCCAGTCCGCTGCCGATGCCCACATGCGGCGAGAACGGGTCACGCGCCAAGCGGATTCCTTCTAAAGCCTTTTGCTCATCCAGCCGAGTCAGTGCAATATCCGGGTTTTGCCGAAGCGAACGGTCCACCGCTTGTTTCAGAGTGAAAGTATGAATCTCGGCGTGAAGAGAAGTTATAGCGAGAAGAACAGGTAAAAAGCGACGCATGCTACTCGTAGCGTAACGCTTCGGTTGGGTTCAGTTTGCTGGCCCGATTCGCGGGCAGCATTCCAAATACCAGCCCCACCACGCAGGATACGCTGAAGGCAACAACGATGGAAGTCATCGAGATGGGAATATGCATGTCGTCGGTGAAGAACTGGACGCTCAATGGCATGGCCACGCCAAGAAGAATGCCTATCACGCCGCCGCCCAGACTGATGATCACGGCTTCAGTCAAAAACTGCAGCAGGATCTCGCGCCGGGTGGCACCTACCGCCATTCTCAAACCGATTTCACGGGTCCGCTCGGTAACTGTGACGAGCATGATGTTCATGATGCCGATTCCGGAAATGACCAGCGCAATGGTAGATACAAGCAACAACACCAGGCTAAGGATAAAACTGATATTTTTGGCGGCAGAAAGGATTGCCGACAAATTTTCAACTTTGTACTTTGCGCCGGAGCGGTGCCGGCTTTCCAAAACCTTGGTCACGCTCTGCGTTACGGCCTCGACATCTTCCGGCGTCTTGGCTTGTACATAAAGCGGATCAATACGTTCTACCCTCGTGAAATAGCGTTGGAGCGTGATGGGAATCAGGATGGTTTCGTTATTCAGTTCGCTCTGCCCAAAGCTGGAAACTTTTTCTTTGAAAGTGCCGATAACGGTAAATTGCAACCCGTGGAGTTTGATTACCTGACCCACAGCAGCGGTCTGGCTGCCATATAAGCGCACTGCAAGCTTGTCAGTGAGCAGCGCCACTTTTTGCCGTAAAGCAACATCGTTCGAATCCAGAAATCTTCCGGCGAGTACCACTAAATTTCTTACGGATTTATAAAACTGATCCGAGCCGACAATCAGAACATCCTGCTCCTTGCCCTGAATCACCATGCGGTCGAAGTTATTCATGATGGGAGTAGCGGCAACGATGCGATCGCTGACTGCCTCCCTAACCGCGTCTACATCGGCGAGTTTGATGAAATCGGCGTCTACCTGGGCGGCTGTCTGCTGGCTTCCAATTTCATATTGCGCGAAGACCATGTTGCTGCCGACGCCTTCAATCTGCTCAAGAATATAATTTTGACTGGTAAGGGCGATGGTAACGACAAGGATGACGCTGGCCGTGCCGATCACCATTCCTAAACCGGTCAAAAGACTACGGGCGGGGTTTGCGCGAAGAGCCTGGAGGCTGAACTGGAAGCTTTCGCCCAGCTTCATGAAACTTTATTGAGCAGCTTGCGGGCTTCCGTTTTCGATGGATCTTCGGGCGAGGTGTTCATGGCGAGATACTTTTTCAATAATTCGCGAGCCTGATCGGTCTTTCGATTTGCCTTGATGTAAGCCGCCGCTTCCGCAAAATAAACCTTTGGAGCATTTGGCGCAACATGATGGGCTTTTGCAAAAGTGGCGTCGCTTTCGTCATACCGCCCTTGCTTGGAAAGCAGCTTGGCCAAATCAATCAAGCGCCCGGGCTGCTGCGGAGCCAATTCCGAGGCTCGGCGTAAAAGAATTTCTGCCTGCCCCCAATCTTTTCGTTCTTCGGCGATGCGGGCTTTCGCGAACTCACCTTCCGCCGCATCGTGTTTCGCAATTTTATCCGCTATCTTAGCCGCCTTATCCCGGCCGCCGCCTAACAAACCGGGTGCTTGCAGGTAATATTCAAACAAATCGTTCAGAGCTTCGGCGTCCGTGGGATCCAACTCAATGGATTTTTCGAAGTTCGTTCGCGCTTTGGAAGCATAACCGGGAGCGGCCAGTGGAAACGCGGTTTCAGCTCGCCGCCCGTAAGCTCTGCCGAGCCAGTGATAGTCAGAGGCGTTGTTCGGTTCAAGCTCTAGCGCTTTGTGAAAAGCATCTGTCGCATCGCGATAAGCTCCCAGCATGTAATAACTTTTGCCCAACAGCTCCGTTTCCGCCGCAGTGCGATCCGTGATGGATGCTAGCGTCTGAACGGCCGTTCCGTAATGAGTACGGTTGTATAACATCAACGCTCTATCGTATTCCGAGTTTTGGGCCGAAACGCGCGAAGAAGCCGCCCAAGCCGAAACGCAAAAAAGTGTTATCGAAACACAAATCCCCACTAACCTCACAGCTTTCCTCAAGTTTAACCCCTGTGCATAGGATGACGTTCGGGAGCGAGGGGTTTCAAAGGGTTTAAAGCATGTTGCGGGCGCTTACCAGTGCCATTGTTGCCCAGCCCGTACCCATTGAGGAAATCCACTGATCGTGATCGTACGGGAACCCGCCCTGAAAATAGGGTTGGAACTTAACGGAGCGGCTCACCACATGCCATGACCCGTCGGCAGCTTGTGTACGGATGAGATAAGCAGTACCTTTGCGAAATTCGGCAGTCCCGGACCGGTCCGCTTCGGCGAGAGCATAGAGTGCCTGCCCAGTGGCGTAGGCATCTTCAGGGAGAAAATCGTTCTGGCCCCAGCCGCCGGAAGGCCTCTGTTTTGCCGTCACTTCGTGAGATGCCTCCGCGATGGTGGCGGGTAAAGCACCGCTCCACTTCAGACCAAGCAACCGCATGTTAGATTCTTCGGAATAGACGGGCTTGGCCGACGCGAGCCATCGGGATGCCCGTTGTATGCGTTCGCTGTATTCCGATTGAGTTCCGCTAGTGCTGAAAATAGCTAAAGAGCGAAGCGAGATTGCAGTCAAAGTGATATCGCTGTCTTCGACCGGAACCCGGGCGATTCCTCCCCGGTGCCAGCTTCCGTTCGGGAGCTGTTGAACCGCCAGATTGCGGGCCATGGCCGCCGTGGTCAAATCAGGGCGGTGCCCATCCCCGGCCATTCCCAACAGAGAATAAGCGACCATGTCAGCCCCGCCAGGCGGATCTTCGCGCACAAACAACCCTTCAGTCTGACTCGCCCAACTGGTACTGACCGAGGCGAGCCGTTCCCGAGTCGCCTCACCATTCATCTCCACCCCGTGTTGACGGGCCGCTCCCGCCACCATTCCCGTAATATTTTGCGAATGACAGCTGACGCATCCGCTCTGCTGGAAAAAGGTCTTCGTGCTGGTTTCGAGTAACGTCGCGCCAAGGTGCGATGCTTGGGCCACTGTCATCGTTCTTGGTTCCTGTCCGTTTTTGCTAACAGGCTCCGGCGGAACCGCATCCAATAGCTTCATGACGTCCGGGCGCGCAAATTTCAATGCCCAGTCCCGCGCGGATTTGCCTTCCTCATTTTTTAATTCCGGGTTGGCTCCTTTGGCCAGCAGCATTCGCACTATCCGTGGATCCTGGGCTTCGCTGGAGACAGCGGCATGAAGCGCGGACATGCCACGCCTATCTACCGGTTCCACCTTTGC
>JAYTGM010000198.1:0-6051 GCA_043733425.1 Terriglobia bacterium | reverse complement strand
TACCTGCAGGATTAGGAAAACGGGCTGCTCCGGTGGTGGTCACCAGCGGGAACCGTGCCAGCCCGGTTACCACGATAGCGGTGGACAACTAGACCACTCAAGTTTTCGAGGCCTCGAAACCGGCACCGGCCAGCACGGCAATCAGCGCCTCCGCGCTGGTAACGGAATCGTCAAAGTTGACGCTTGCCTTCGCCGCTCCCAGGTTCACGTGCGCATATTCCACGCCCTGCGCCGCGGAAAGCACTTCTTCCGCTTTACTCACCAGACCGGGCCCGGTTATGCCGGTGAGAGCCAACTCCGTTTTCGTCTTCGCCATGCGTAAATTGATGATCGAATCCACATCCAGCCCGTTTCATGGCATGGTCTGGTCTGGCTGTCGGAAAACCGGCATATTCTTCACCCAATTCGCTTTATCGATGCGCAGGCGGAAGCTGGATTTCCGTGTGAGTGCCCCATGCACGGCAGCGACATCGTCGCGCGGTATTCCTACGTGGGCTTTTGCAATCACTCCTCCCCCACCATTTGCAGCCAGCACCTGTGTAGCTGCGCATCGAATTTCAAGCTGTATCGCCCACCCGGAAATCAACACCGATAGCCCGCTTCGAGGCGAACGCGGTTCCCCGGCCCGAGCGGCATTTTGCGAAGGAGGCCACAACCGGAATGAACACCCAGAGACCATCACCCGATCGACGATGGCGCGCACCCGGGAACACAAACTGATTTCGCGCCCTGACGGGCAGGGGGAATTCTATGACCTGCGCAAAGATCCACGGGAGCTGAATAACCTCTTCGGCGACAAAGCTATGCCTCCTCGCAAGCGGCGATGGAGCGACGGATGCTCGATTGGTACATTCAAACTGCTGATGTGGCGCCCCAAGAGCGCGATGCCCGTGGATTTCCGCCTCGTGCCAAGTCCTGAAAGCAGCTTAGATGCGTGTGCGGGGCTGATCTCTGGGCGAAATTCCATCCTGCGGGTTGATGCGAGCGCCCGGCGGTAACGGGACCGGCCCTTTCAAGAGGGGGTCATCCGTCCGGGTCATCCAGGAATCCAGGCGGTCCCGCATTTCTTTGAGCGCCGCTGAATAGCGTGGATCGGAAGCCAGGTTATGGTTTTCTTCAGGGTCGAAAATCAGGTCGTAAAGATCCTCAGGCGGAAGCTCCTGCCGCCCCCATCCATACTCCAGCCAGACAGTCTTACTCAATCCGTCATCGCAATTGGGCAACACCGGCTTGCGGTAATCGCCGAACCGGCGGATGTACTTATAGCGATGAGTTCGAACGGCGCGCTTCGGCTCATAGGCCGCATGGTAGTTAACCTCGGCAAACAGTTCATCGTTCACCTCTTTCTGCTCACCGCGTAACACAGGCAGAAAGGAACGGCCAGTCAACCTGGCGGGCTTGGCGGCGCCGATCAGCTCGCACAGGGTCGGGTAGATGTCGAGATGGGAGACCATGGCATCGCACACTTTGCCGCCCTGGAACAAGCCCGGGCCGCGCATGATCAGAGACACGCCCCAACCGGTGTCCAGCAGATTACATTTCATGTTCGGGAAGGCGATCCCGTGGTCGGTGGTGCTGATGACAAGCGTGTTCGCCGCTAAACCATTGCGCTCCAGTGCATCCAGCACCTGCTTGACGCCACTATCGAGCACGCGCGCGCTGGCATGATAACTCGCCATGTCGAGCCGTGTTTCCGGTGTGTCGGGGAGTAAAGAGGGAGGCTGCGTATACCGGGGATCGTCCGCCGCGGTAGGTTTTGGGTATTCGCGGTGAGTCTCCTGGAAGCCGACATCGAGGAAGAACGGCTTGGTCTGCTTGCGATTCAGGAACGAGACTACGGCCGGAGCAACATCAGCCACGTGCGTTGACGCATGGGGCAAGATTTCGTCATATCCGATTGTTTCGGGCTTGGCCGCAATATGCTGAAGACCGCCAAGGACAGAAACGTATCCCGCATCGCGCAAAGTGTAAATCAGGTGCTTCCGATAGTCATTCAATGCGAAGCCGCGATGCGCCAGACCCAGCATTCCATTCTGGTGCGGAGACTCTCCGGTGAGCAGGGCGGCACGGCTGGGCGAGCATGTGGGCGCGGCGCTAAACGCATTGCGGAAGAGAACGCCTTCGGAGGCGAGCTTCAGAAGAGTCGGCGTTGGAATGGGAAATCCGTAAGGCTGCAGGTAGCGGCCGCTGTCATGGGAGTGGATGTACAAGATGTTCGGGTGGCCTTGTGTATCCGCTGCAAGTGCGGCCATCCCTGCTTGCGCGGAAGCTCCTTGCAGAAAACTACGGCGGGATGTATTCATATCAGAACTCCAGTCTGGCACCTACCTGAATCTGGCGCGCAGGTCCGGCGCCGCTTATGAAACCAAAATCCGCCGAACCGAACGTACGTCCTGGAACGGAGAAGTTCGTGTGGTTCAGAGCATTAAAGAATTCGCCGCGGAGCTGTAGACAAATGCGTTCAGAAAAATTGAAATTGCGCCGCAGCGAAAAATCCATCGTAAACAGGCTCGGCGCGCGCAGTATGTTGCGGCCCTCATTACCGAAACGAAAAATCGCCGGCTGGCCGAAGACGGATGTATCGAACCACCGTGCTACCGTGCGCTGGTCCGAATCGAAGTTCGGATTCGAAGCAACACTGGCACGCTGCGCACCGGCGGAAAAAGCATTGGTATTGTTTGTCTGCGTCACCACTGTAAAGGGAGCGCCGGTTTGGAAGACCGTCAAGTTGCCCAAGCCCCAGCCGCCCACAATTTTCGAAACGAATCCATTGCCCAGTAATTGGTGGCCCGTTCCGATGGGCAATTCATAGACCGAGCTAAAAGAGACGCGGTGCCGGACGTCGTTCGTGGACGGACCATAATCGGCGCGCCTGTTATAGAAGTTAGAGTAAGCACCGCCATCGGCTCCAAGCGTGGTGCCTGTGTCGTTGGTGTTCTCAAGGAATTTAGACCAGGTGTAACTTGCGATCAGGTTAAGCCCGTGCGAATAGCGCTTTTCAGCGCGCACCAGCCCCGCGTAATAATTCGAGACTCCTAGCGAGGGGCCTTGGACGGCGACATTGCTGAACTGCGGATACGGCCGGTCTTTCTGGGCTTGATGCGCGGGCCCTAAGATCGACGGGTCAATCTGGTTGATGCTGAGATTTGCGCTGGGTAGCTTTCGTGAAAGGTTACCCAGCACCGAAGCTTCAATGACCAGCGAACCTGTGAGTTGATGTTGGAGCCCAAGATTGAATTGCTGTGAGTAACCGGTCTTGCGGTTCGTTTCGAAAAATGTCACTGCTGTATTAGGATTCTTGCCGACGGGAACGGCGCCGAACGAATCGTTCAAAACGGGCGCGGTAGAGCCTGTTGTCGGCACTCCATTGCGCAACAGGAACGGAGCAGTCAGCCCGTTATCCGGACTGTTCAGAGTATTGGAAATGCTGAAGCCGAGTGCGACGGCATTCGGGACGCCGGCATCGAAGGGGTGCGCGTACAAAATTCCATAGCCGCCGCGAAGCACAGTCAACGCGGAACCCTTAACCTTCCAGGCGAAGCCTAGCCGCGGACCGAAGTTATTCCAATCCGTGTTGAAGAACGAAGTACGGAAACCGTTGCTGCCGAAAAACTTCACCACGCCGGGGGTACCTGAGACGGGGTTGATCTGATTCTGATCGAAGCCGTTGCCACGATTGTTCGCGTCTGAAATTGCCGTATCGGTCTCCCATCGCACGCCTAAATTCAGCGTCAAGGAACGGGTGATGCTCCAGTCATCTTGCAAAAACGCCGCAAGGTACCAACTGTGCCGGTCCAGCACGTCCGTTTTTTGGGCAGTGAACCCGGTTGGGAACCCAAGAAGCAGAGACGCAAGACCGGACCCTGTGGCGCTGTTACCGGGAAGACCGGTTGGCGTAGTCGCAAACGTAAAAGCACCGGAGGCGGTGGGCAGATTTACTTCGTAGTTGCGGGAACGCCGCGCTTCTAAGCCCGCCTTGAGCACATGTTGGCCCCGCACCACGGAGATGTTATCCACATACTGTTGCTGATCGATCGGAAACTGCCTTCTTTCCTGACTGGCGCTGCCGAGTGTCGTGAAGCCCGAAACAACCACCTGGGGAAAAGCATCGCCAGTTACACCCGTGATACCTAACTGCGATGGATAGTTGCCGCCGACGCCTGCAGTAAGTGCGTAGGCGTAACGCCGGGATATATTAAAGCGCACATCGTTCACCACGGTCGGGCTGAGTGTCCGGATATAGTTTGCTAACACACTATGTTGGTGCGCGTCATTGAAGGTAGTCGCGTCCGGCCCACGCGTGGGGTAGACACTCACTAGGTTCGTATTGTCGCGGTTATAGACGTAGCGGCCCGTGATGCGGTCTTTTGTGGAGATGGAGTGATCGACTTTAGTGGAATAGAAAACGTGCGCCAGAGTATTTACTCCGTTCGAACTATAGTTGTTCCCGCCGCCGATATTGGCCGCCGGCCGGTTGGGAAGCGGGTAAAAACTAAGAATTTTGAGGGCAACCGGGTCCAGTCTGGATGACGGAATTACATTGTTGAGGAACTGATCGCGCGTCACGGTAGTTCCGTTAGTCAAGTTGGTGCTAGGGTCATATATGGGAATCAACTTGCCTGCGGAATTCAGGGTTTGCGAGAAGTCGCCGGCACGTTGAAGAAGCGTGGGCACAGTGAGGGTTTGAGAGAAGCCGGTACGGCGCTGCTGACCTTCGAAGGCAAAGAAGAAAAACGTCTTGTTACGTCGGATCGGTGCACCCACAGTCGCGCCGTAGACGTTGTAGCGCAGCTCTGGTTTCAGCTTGGCGCCATTGCCGATCGGGGCAAAATAGCCGGGAGCATCCAACTTATCGTTGCGAAAGTATTCATACAGGCTGCCGCGAAGCTGGTTCGTTCCAGATTTGGTGGTTTCAATGATTACCCCGCCCGCCGAGCCTCCGTATTCCGCCGAATAATTATTGCTCAGGACTTTTATTTCATCCACCACGTCCACGGGTGGATCGACATCCACCTGGCCGATTCCCAGCCGCATATTTTGGGCCGAGCCGCCGTCAATCCAGTACATCTGGCTTTGAGCGCGTCCGCCCGCCAAGCTGAAATTGGGCTTTTGTCCATTGTCATAACCTGTGAAGACGGCTGCGGCGCTTAGCTGAATCACGTTCATGGTTCTGCGGTCGGCAAGCGGCAAATCCTGAATGCTTTTCGATTCGATCAGTTGATCGAATTGCGAGGTGGTGCTCTCCACCTGCGGCGTCTCCGCTGTGACTGTCACCGACTCGCTGACATCGCCCAGGGTGAGACGGATATCGAGCGAGACCGATTCACCGGTGGTCATAGTTGCGGACTGCTGAAGATAGCGGCGAAAACCAGCTCTTTCGACCGAAACTGTATAAGGGCCGGCGGGCACTTCAGTGATCAGGAAAAATCCGGAATCATTGCTTGACGCGGAGTACACGGCGCCTGTATCCGTGTTCCGGGCCGTGGCCTTTGCTCCAGCGACGGCGACACCGGAGGGGTCAGTTACAGAACCGCGAAATACGCCGGTATTCGTCTGTGCCAAGAGAGCGAAAAGGGCAAGCGGGAAAAGCAGGGCACACCGAAGCAGGGGTGACATAGCAAATTGGGGCCATACTATCATGATTTATTGGAATTCAAGCCGAATCGCCTTCCTCTGTTGTGCTGTCACCAGGAACATCCGCGGCGTCCGATTCCGGCAGAGATGTGGAAAGTTTGCGATTTCTATTTTGTTCTTCCGGCCGGCCCGCGACCTTGGTCCACTCATTCGGATCGCGATCGTACAAGTCCTCGGTTCCGTCGTGATACCGGATATAGCGCGAGTGCGCGTCTCTCACGGCGTGGTTTCCGCGAAGATACGTCGTTACTGCCGTATGGTCTCAGTGCGCGGAAGGGTTCTTCAATAACGGCATCAAGCTGCGGCCCACTTGTGCGTCGGCGAAAGTAATGGCAGCAAGATAAGAGCGGACGTCCGATTCCCCTTGCTTGTCGGCTTTTGACCGCCTGAATGGTGCGCCGCCTTCATGTTCGATCT
>JAYTGM010000197.1:0-15258 GCA_043733425.1 Terriglobia bacterium | reverse complement strand
ACTGGGCACATACCAAGTGAACGTCGCAATGGCGGCCGTGGCCGCCATTGGCGTTTTGGCAGCCACCTTCTATGCACTCCGGTTTGTTCAGCGAGTGTTTCAAGGTCCCAACAGCCACGGGTGGCAACTGCCGGACCTGTTGGTTCGCGAAGGAATACTGCTGGGCGTAATGATGACTTTGCTGCTCTTGCTGGGTCTTTATCCGCAACCGGTGTTCCAAGTGTTTGCCCAGACTGTAAAGCAATTTCCCGCAATCTGGAGATGAGACTTGACTGCTAGTGACATGCTGGCCCTCTTACCCCTTATGCTGGTGGGCGCGTCTTCCGTCGTTGTGATGTTGGCCGTGGCGGTGCATCGTAGCCACGCACTTGCCCTCGGACTGACACTGGCCGGCCTGGCGGCGGCCTTCTGCTCGGTTTTTTTCGTGTCTTTCCGCCAGGTTACGGCGCTCCTGATGGTGGACAGCTACGCAGTCTTCTTCATGGGCCTGATCGTCGCAGCCAGCTTTGCGGTGGCCTTGCTGGCTTACGGCTATCTGGCCGGGCGAGAGGGCAACCGCGAAGAATTTTACGTCTTGATCCTGGTGGCGACGCTCGGCGCGATGGTTCTTACTGCCAGCACTCACTTCGTCTCGTTTTTTCTCGGGCTCGAAATCCTCAGTGTGGCGCTGTATGCTCTCATTTCCTACTTGCACGGCCGCGCCCTTCCGGTTGAGGCTGGTATCAAGTACCTGGTTTTAGCCGCCGCATCAGCCGCTTTTCTGCTTTTTGGGATGGCCCTTATCTACGCTGACCTCGGAACGATGGAATTCGGCCGCATGGCGCAGTTACTAGCATCTAGGATCGCGGTGAATCCGACGCTGCTCTTGCCCGGCGTGGTTCTGATTGTCACCGGCATCGCCTTCAAGTTGGCACTCGCCCCTTTTCATATGTGGACGCCGGACGTTTATGAAGGTGCTCCGGCTCCGGTGACGGCATTCGTCGCTACTGTTTCGAAGGGCGGCATGTTCGCGCTGCTGCTGCGCTACTTCCATCAGTCGGGCGCCCACAACTTCGCGCCCGTTTTTCTAGTGTTTTCGATTATAGCTGTCACGTCCATGTTGGCGGGCAATCTGCTCGCGCTGTTGCAGAACAACGTGAAGCGGATCCTGGCATATTCTTCGATCGCGCACATGGGTTATCTATTGGTGGCATTTCAAGTGGGCGGTCCACTGGGCGGAGGCGCCGCCGCATTTTACCTGGTGGCCTATTTTGTGATGACTTTGGGCGCGTTCGGCGTTGTTACAGTTCTCTCTGAGCGTCAGAGAGACGCGGACCTGCTCGAAGACTATCGTGGGTTGTTCTGGCACCGTCCCACGCTTGCCTTGGTATTCACAGCCATGCTGTTATCCCTCGCCGGGATTCCGCTGACGGTGGGTTTTCTTGGTAAGTTCTATATCATTGCGGCGGGCGCATCCGTGGGAGCATGGGCGCTCATCTTAATCCTTGTGAGCAGTAGCGCCATTGGACTGTTCTACTACCTGCGGATTGTCGTCACGCTGTACCAACAGCCAGTTGCCGGTGATCGAAATCACGAACCAATTCCAAATCGGGCGCCGGCCGCAACGCTGGCGCTCGCTGCGCTCACCGTGATCCTTGTCTGGCTCGGAATCTACCCAATAGCGTTGTTGCGAGTGATTCAGAGCGCGATGGCCAGTCTGGGATGAGACAGCCAGGAGAGAGCATCGCAGTTGGTCAGGCATGCGCGACCGCATTTGCCCATTTGACCACTTGCTTAATGGAATCTGCCGCATGGAGGTCCCCCAAATCCAACGAACTGAGCCTTAGCAAAGTGTTGCGTGATCAAATCCATCCACGTGCGCACCCCATCGTAAGTGGGCCTGCTCCAGATCGTTGGCCCCTATTGGGAAATGGCCGCGCGCGGCATTGACGCTGCCCAGCACGACCTGATTATCCAGTACCAGTTGGTGGACCAGTTCAGCTCCAGCTGGAATACCGTCAGTACGTATGCCCCCGTTCAAAGCCAGAGCATCCTGGAGGTTGAACTGGAATGTTTTGGGAAGAAAACGCGGTGGTCTGCTTTGCTCCGCCCTTTATAGACGTAGACGGTCTTGTTGCGGTTAAACTGAAATCGGCAGTTGACCTTTGTTCCGTTGAACGCCTTCGCTTTCTCCTGTGCAACCCCGATGAAGACGATCTGGCCGCGCACGTTCATCTTTAGCCGGAAATCGTTGGCGATATCGTCCTTCCGCTCTTTGTGCTGAAACTGATAAACCGGAATCTGCTGCCGTTCCGCCTGTACCTTTACCCCATTGCGGAACTTTTCCGTCACCTGACCCAGCACTAGCGGTGACGGAATCGGTTTGCCAACTGCACCCGCATGAACGTCGCCAGCCCGCCAACATATCCGTTCAGATACAGCCGATCCAGACACTCCACTTCCAGCGTGACGTGTCCAACCAGTAATTCCGGAACCTTCCCCATGTCCGAGATACTACGGAATCCCGAAACTCTTCGCTTGCCGGTTTGAGGTCGAAGACCTTACTGGTTATTGCTCACGCGCGAGCTGTCATTTCTCGCCGTTTCAGCAACGCAATTCTCGTCAGATCCGCTCGCTCCGGCTTTCCCGCGCACGGGGTCGCCTTCAAAACTACCTTGTCATTTCTGATTCTCTGTTTCAAGCCTTACGATCTTAGCCACGCGACGGCGGTGACGCTCCGCGCCGCTGAAGCATGCGTGTAGAAATATTCCGACCAACTCCCAAGCAACCATATTCGTAACCACGCGGCCGCCCAGGCAGATCACGTTCATGTCGTCGTCCTCGACCCCCTGATGCGCCGAAAAGCTCTCATGAATCAGGCACGCCCGCACATTGGCCACCTTATTCGCGGCGATGCACGCACCCACGCCACTACCGCAGATGGCCACCCCGCGATCCACCTCTCCGCGAGCAACCGCACGGGCTAACGGCACGATAAAATCCGGATAATCATCGTTCGGATTCCGTTCGTCGTCCCCAAAGTCGACCACCTCGTAGTGAGCCTCACGCAACATCCGGGCCAGATATTGCTTCAACTCAAACCCTCCGTGATCGGCGGCGATACCGATGCGTTTCGGCGGATCAGACATTCTTCTTTTCCAGCAAAGCAAGTGCCCGCTTGCAGACGTTCTCAACAGTAAACCCGAACTCGCGCATCAGCACAGGCCCGGGCGCGGAAGCGCCGAAATGATCGAGGCCAATCACGTCGCCAAGATCGCCCACGTAGCGATGCCATCCCTGCGTCGCCCCCGCTTCCACAGCCAGCCGGGGGCGGATTTCAGGTGGAAATATGGAGCGGCGATACTCTTCCGTTTGCGCATTGAACAACTCCCAACTGGGCATGGATACGATGCGCGCCTGAACGTCCTTCTTTTCCAGCTCACGCTGTGCTTCTACGATCAGACCCACTTCCGATCCGGTCGCGATCAGAATGATCTGTGGCCGGCCGTTGGCCGCCTCGGCCAGGATGTAGGCGCCTTGTTTCAGCCCAGCGGCGGAGGCATAACGGCTGCGGTCCAGAGTCGGCACATCTTGCCGAGTCAGGATGAGCGCGATGGGATTGTCCCGCGACTCAATGGCGAAACGCCAAGCCTCCGCGGTTTCGTTCGCATCGCAGGGCCGGATCACGACCAGGCCCGGAACGGCGCGCAGGTTGGCGATTTGTTCCACGGGCTGGTGCGTGGTCCCGTCTTCGCCCAGCGCGATGCTGTCGTGGGTGAACGCGTAGATGACGCGCTGCTTCATCATGGCGGCGAGGCGCATGGGAGGGCGCATGTAATCGGAGAAGATTAGGAAGGTCGCGCCGTAAGGGATGGTGCCGCCATGCACGGCCATGCCGTTGAGAATTGCGCCCATCCCGTGTTCGCGAATACCGAAGTGCACGTTGCGTCCGGCGTAATTCCAGCCACCGCCGCTTGAGCCCTGCATGTCGCCAAAGGCTCGATCGGAGGATTCAAAATCGCCCGCGCCTTTCAGTTGCGTGTACGTCGAGGGATCCAGATCCGCGGAACCGCCCATCAGTGACGGAAGTCTGGGCGCAATCGCGGCCATTACCTTGCCGCCGGCCACGCGGGTTTTCATTCCCTTCGGGTCGGCGGGAAACACGGGGATATCCGCATCCCAACCGGCAGGCAGTTCGCCGCGCATCATTGCTTCAAACTCATGGGCCAAGTCGGGATGTTTGGTGGCATACCGCGAGAATCGATCTCGCCACTCCGACTCCAGATGTTGACCGCGCGGCAGGGCCTCGCGAAAATGGGCGAGCGCTTCGGGTGGAACATCGAAGAGCGGCTCCACAGGCCAGCCCAGGTTTAGTTTCGTCAGCTTAACATCCTCCACGCCCAACGGAGAACCGTGCGCTTTAAAGGAGTCCTGCTCTGGGGAACCGAAACCTAAGTGGGTGCGGACGAGGATGAGCGAGGGGCGTTTCGTTTCGCCTCGCGCGGCTCGCAGGGCGACATCGATCGATTCCACGTCGTTTCCGTCCTTCACCGATTGCGTGTGCCAGCCATATGCATCGAAACGTTTGGCATGGTCCTCATGAGAGGCGATATTTGTGCCGGCAGAGAGCGTCACATGGTTGTCATCGAACAGATAGATGAGCTTACCGAGTTCCAACTGCCCGGCAAGTGAGGCCGCTTCGGAGGACACACCCTCCATCAGGTCGCCGTCGCTGACTAATCCGTAGGTGACGTGATTGACGATCTCGAAGCCCGGCCGGTTGTAACGGGCCGCAAGATGCGCTTCCGCAATAGCCATGCCCACGCCATTGCCGAATCCCTGGCCGAGTGGGCCGGTGGTGGTTTCCACGCCCGGCGTGAGACCACGCTCTGGATGACCGGGCGTAATACTGCCCCATTGGCGGAATTGCTTGATCTGATCGAGCGGCAGATCATAGCCAGTGAGGTACAACAAGCTGTAGAGCAGCGCCGAACCATGGCCGGCCGAGAGGACGAAGCGATCTCGATTGAGCCATTGCGGATTCTGGGGATTATGTTGCAGAAACCGGGTCCACAATAAGTAGGCCATGGGCGCGGCGTCCAGCGGTAATCCCGGATGTCCACTGTCGGCCTTTTGCACCGCGTCAACCGACAGAAACCGGATCGTATTGATCGAAAGTTGATCTAGTTTCGCCGGACTGAGAGGTGTCAGGGTTGAATTCGTCGAAGCACTCATTGCTCGTTTCTCCTTGGCTGGTGCTGGAAAGCCTGCGAGGGTACCGGACGGGAACCTACGCCTCCCTGGGCCCTCGCATCGCTTCGCCGCGAAAGGTCCATTACCCACAGGTACTGGCCCTCGCAAAGCTCCTGCAACCGCACCTCACGCCCGTTCTTGAAGCGCACCGCATCGCGATAAGCGCCGGGCGCCGTAACTCTTGTAAACGTTACTAATTCGATCTGGCCGACTCCGATAGTCTGATGCAATTGCGTGGGAATATCCTCTACAACCAATCGGGCACCCGCTGGCATGCAAACCGCCCGAGCTGAAGGCCGCTCTGACGGATTAAAGAACAGTGAGCCCGTTCGGAACCGGTGCACAACCAACTGCTCTCCCTCTACAGCCCTTCGATTTGGAACGCCCAGCGGCAAACAGTCACACATAAGCAAGCCCTTCTGTAAGACTCCTCATTGGCGCGTCGCAGTTGGCACCGGCCCGGCCAGCAAGCGCTTTCCAGTTCCCTTGCCGCATTGCTTTCTGGGCATCATCGACTGCGTCCTAGCCCAGCCCAATTCTGGCCGCCCGACCTGGATGCCGAGCTTCATGGCAAGAGCAGATTGGCCTGTCAAGCCAGACGTTCGCAACGTGGAGCCGATGCTCGCTGCAACACGAAGGTTGATCCAGAGGTACAGAAGCGCACTAACGAACGTGCCGGCCGAGATAGCGATGATCGAGTTCGCTCCAGCAATCGCCAGTCTATAACGTCGTCCTATCGTTAGTGGAGTTCCAGCGATGCGGTGTTGGCTTTCATTCGTGCCGGACCTTTGGCGCCCAACGGGCCCTGGTGGCTCGATGTGTATCGGATTCAAGATCATCTTCCACTCCGTTCGACTGCCGGTGCCTACAATCCAAGTCCAGTATGGAACGAGATATGTCAAAATACCGTCAAAATGGCGTCAAAACACAGGTCCAAGTCAAGGCACGCCGAAACTTCCCATTCGAACGCCTTTTTGACGGCGTTTCAACATTCATTGGGATAGCTTTCAACTTTGGCGCTGGTGTTTCGGCGGTGGTTTTCGCGTCGCTCCCCACGATCGGGATTCCCCGCCGATGAAGTCGGTGGCATTCCGTCTTCAAGGTTGCCCCTTCGGACCATTATTTTTCAGACGATGCCTTTAGCAGCTATATTGAACGGCTTATGCGACGACCGCGACTCGGCCCGAGACGGTCATTTTATTGGGCATCTCCCCCGAAATTCCAGAGGCAGAATGTGGGTGGATCGAAACAGGACTCCCAATCGGAAGCCCTGTTCCGCACTCTGTTAACAGCGTTAGCCGTTTTTGGGAAAAACCTTCCGGTTCCGTCGCTTCGTCCTTGGTGGAGCGTACAGAGAGAAGCCCATCATCTTTGGTTTTAACGGATGCCCGTGGCTGGTCCACCGCCTGACCACTCGCAACTTGCACGTCCGGGGTTACAAGGAAGAGCGCACGATCAGGACGGCCTTTGACATGCAACTACCCAAAGCCTTGGATCGGATTAACCTGGTGCAGGATGTGGTCGATCGGGTCCCGCACCTAGGTTCGAAAGGCTCCTACCTGAAACAGATGATGCAGGACAAGCTGATCGAGCACAAACAATACATCGATAAACGTGGAGGCCAGGACTTGCCGGAGATTTGCAGCAGGAAATGGCTGAGCCGAAGATCGAAAAGGTACAAAAACCATGAATCAAAGCAACTATGGCCATCACGGGAATGAAGGGCCGGAAGGTGGCAAGAATCGCGACATTATTGTGTCTCAGGATCGGCGTCCTTACTGGAAGGTTTTGCATCGTCAATGGTGGTTCTGGATCGGCCTGGTTCTGATGTTTATAGCGATAACGATTTACGTGCTGAGCGAAGATCTGGCGTTTATGCCTCGCCGCTGAGGATGTCTGCTTTATCGGCACTGAGCCACAATATTTTTACTAAGAAGAGATGGCTATGCAGATACAAATCAATACTTACCAGAACATCTCCCGCCTCCAGGCCCTGACTGACTGCCCAAGCCCATGACGTAATCGAGAGGGCGCTGAGCCGCATTAGCAAATACATCACGCAAGCGGGGCAATTTGACGTTGCCACTTATGTCGAAAAAGCCTTTTCTCTGGGCGAAAAGCTTCATGAGGTCCTCTGAAAAGGGCGGCACCCGATACATTGTGCGTCACGCGACTTGGCCCGTCGCGTCGTTCCAACAGTGGGGATGCGGATCACGAACGCGTTTCCGCCCTCTCCCAGGCGGCTGCAGGCACGTGCGCGGATCCGCTCGGAAAAGTGAGTTCTTTTGCTTTCCATAGAGTTCAGAAGAAGCTAAAACTGCTTTTCCAATTCGATGTTTGCAGAGAGATGATCAACCTGGAGTCGGGCACCCTGCCTCAAGCCAAGTGCGCATGGCCCAATTGACGAATCGCGCTCTGCAGCTCCCGATAGCCATCTTTGGTAGTTCGCGCATGCCATGTAATAAACAGATATCGGCAACTTCGAGGAGTTGCGTGACTACCCTTAGTACTGTAAAGACGGCAACCGCATCAGCCGCCAAGAGCCGCCATGAGAATCAACGCGGCCGTGAACTCTGTTATATCCTTCTTCATTATTATCGTAATCTCCATTTTCGTTGTAATCTGCAATCGCTGTTGTCTTATCTCTAACTGGAGTCCTACCATGTGGAATGGGTAGCAACGTCGTCCGCCCAATAACCTTCCCGGTTGTAATGCCGATGCAATTCTGTTTCTTGATCACGCGTGATAAGAGTTGCGTCTGTGTACTCGGGCCCATTTTTGATGGCTTCACGAGTCAGGTTAATAAAGACTTTTGACTCCTCCCAACTTATTCGTTCAATCCATCGCGTGGAGATGAGAACCTTTTTCCCCGGCCACCAGTTCGTCGTATCGACAATCAGGTAGCGAATGGCCCATGTTTCGTCGTCGATGACAAAATCCTCGACGTGACCGATCTCTCCATCTTTCGCTTGGATGTTCCGGCCAGTCACATCTGCCGTGCTGCGAAGATGAATATCCTCGTTTTTCTCTCGACGAGAAGCTTCGGACCACCCAGCCTGCCCGCGCCTCGGGTAGGCACTCATTCCCCACGCGTAGCCGCCGCCCCAATATCCTGGCCAGCCGTAATACGAGTAGTACGCCAATTCGTACTGCCGCGAAACCGGCTTGTCGGTATCGAGGGAGGGGCTCATCTCTATCTGCTTCCTGGTCAGGTCCACTGGGATTACTTTGCGACCCTCGTTCGCAGGATCCAACGCGTAAGGCGAAATAAGAACCTGCCGACCGCTCAGCCAGCCTCCTGTATCAGCAATGAGATAACGAATCGTCCAACTCTGGTCATCGAAGTAGAATTCTTTGACTTGGCCGATCTCTCCATCGGAGGCAGCCAGGCTGTAGCCACTTAGGTCTTTGGCTTTTCGTAACATTCAAAACTCCTTTTTGCGCGCACACAAACTTCTATGGGCGATGATCGTCCTTCACGTGGCCACATAGGCCCCAGTCAACTCTCAGTTCCTGTATCGGACACCAATCCGCCATGCCGAAACAGACCGAGGGCCACCGAAACCTTACGTCCTCACAATAGCCAGAAAAAAGTCAAAACCGCGTCAAAACCGCGTCAAAAAGAGTTCGGTTCGTGCAAGGTCGGCTTGACCAGCAGAAAAGCCCGGCACCGCTCTGGGAGAGTTCAACCTGCCGCACGGATTGCAGGTGGACCTGCAAGGCAACGTATGGGTCGCCGACCGCACCAACAACCGCTATCAGGTGCTTAACAAAAACTTGAAGCCCATCCGCGAGATCACCGACGTGGGCGTCGGCTGGACCGTCTGTGTTTCCGGCGGCCCGCACCAGCGCGTTTTTTTCTCCAATTCGAACCCGAACGGGAACATGCCTGGGAGGTGGGCGAGATCGAATCCTGGCGAGCGCAGAAACTGATTCTTCAACTCACCAGCGGGCAGCCGCGCAGCACAGTAACTTGGGTGACCACCATGAACATCACCTCGAACCCCCTGACCGTCACACTTGCTGCCGGAATGTTCGCGTCCCCCGCTCTCGCCCAGAACACTGCACCCGTGATCAAGTTCGATTCCGTTCTAGGCGCGATTCAGTTGCCCGGCGGCCTTTATCTCGGCGAAGTCGCCGGTGTCGCCACCAACTCTAAGGGCGATATCTTCGTCTACACACGCACCGGGCACCTTGCTTGCCCTTCGCGCACGGCGGATCGCGGCTGTTCCACTTCGATCGCACGGGCAAATACGTGTGGGAGATCGGGAAAGACACCTATGGATTTATGGCCGCAGCCCAAGTGTGCCTCGACCCGGCTGACAATATCTGGGCGGTTGACGAGATGAGTAACATGGTCATCAAGTTCAACCCCGAAGGACGCGTCGCAATGCTATTAGGGCGCAAAGCGGAATCGGAGAGTATTCCGCGTCGCGTTCCAGCATGGGATGGCGCAGGACAGCCCACAGATCTCTTCAACCGTCCGACCGACGTGGCCTGAAACGCCGCCTGGGACGCCGCAGGCAACATTTTCGTCGCCGATGGTGCCGGCAACGCGCGCATCGCCAAGTTCGACAAAGACGGAAAGTTCATAAAATCCTGAGGCAAGCGAGGCGCAGGGCAACGTCTACGCCGGCGATGGCGGCAACAAGCGGATCTACGTGTTTGACAACAGCGGCGTCTTCAAGACTTCGTTTTCGAACGTCGGCAACCCACAGGCGATGTGCATCAGTAAGGGAGCAAATCCCGTCCTCTACGTCTCCAATTCCAATCCCTGGAATGTTTTTGATATCGCCCAGTGAGATCCTGAAGATGCGCTTGGACGGCACTGTCCTCGGCAAATTTGGCCGTGCCGGAAGGCTGCTCAAGGAATTCGGCGCGGTCAACTCCATCGATTGCCGCAGCGAAAATACCCTGTTTGTCGGTGAGCTCGCTAATCTTCGGGTCCAAAAGCTGGTACTCCATTAAGCGCGATCCCTCGTGGAACGGCAACCGACCGTTGATGTTAGTTTCGATTTAGAAAGTGAGGGTGGGATCTGTAGGCGTGGGCGGGTGGGTTGCGAAATTGAGCACCTGCTGGATGCCGGCGTTGTTGATGACGGTGTTGAGCTGAGGAAACTGCCGGGTTCAGCGGGCGGCACCGGTGATGAGCATGGTGTTGCCAGTTGTGTTCATGTAAGAGAACTGCTGCAGGTTACAATTTCGGGCTGGGGAGAGGGTATGGATTTAGAACTAGACGGCCATGTAGCGGTGGTGACAGGAGGGGCGAGCGGGATTGGCCTGGGGTGCGCACAGAGTCTTGCTCGGGAGGGGTGCCGGGTGGCGGTCTGGGACCGAAAACCGGCGGAGGGCGGCGAGCTGCTGAGTATGGGGGTGGACGTGTGCGATGGAGCGGCGGTGCGTGACGCATTGCGGGCGACAGAGGAAACGCTGGGGCAGGTGCGGCATCTGGTGCATGCGGCGGCTGTGGGGTCCGGCAAGTTCGGGTTTCCGTTTACGAATTTGGAGCCGGAAGACTGGCGGCGAGTGCTGGAGGTGAACGTGATGGGGATGGTGCAAGTGGCGACGGCGCTGGCCAAGGGGATGGTAGAGCGCAGTGCGGGGACGATGGTGTTCCTGGCTTCCGTAGCGGGGCAAATCGGATCGCAAACGGACCCTCCCTATAGCGCCAGCAAGGCGGCGAACATCAACTTTGCACAGTGTCTGGCGAAGGACCTGGCGAGGTATGGAGTGCGGGTGAATACGGTGAATCCGGGGATGGTGCGGACGCCGTTGAACCGGGCAGTGTGGCAGGCGTGGCACGACGCGCAGCCTGTGGGTGAGCGGCGCACTTATGAAGAGTGGGGCGATGCCAAGGTGCGCGGAGTGGTGCCGTTGGGGCGGTGGCAGGAGACGGAGGATATAGCGGATCTGGTGACGTTTCTAAGTTCAGCTCGGGCGGCGCAGATTACAGGGCAGACAGTGAACGTGGATGGCGGGCAGGTGATGCACTGGTAAGTCCAGAAATGCGGGTAGTGGGTGAGTCTGAACCTCTGGTAAACATAACGCCGTCACAGCGAATCTGAAACCCACGCGGAGTGCGATCGCCGGCGCTTTCGATTCCGTCCACTTCATCATGGCGGCACCAAACAGCCAGTGGGCGGAGACGTTCATGCCCGCCCGGGGGGCCCGACGTTGTCTATAAAATCTTCGAGCAGGATTATGGAGTTTCTCAAGGTCCTGAAGGCGTATATGTCCGTCCATCCGAACGGCCCGGTGTTGGCTGGGACGTGGATGTGGCCGCCGATTGATCGGTCCGGGCTTCCGTCATCAGCTCGGACTGGGTTGATCCTCGCTCCTCTTCGCCCACCGATATGCTTTCTGAGAATTTTTCCAAAAGAATTTTTCTTCTGCAGTTGGACCCTTAGCTCGGAAGTAGTCTTTGGCGATGGTAACAATTGCAGGAAGATTTCCCAATGCTGCCGCATTAGGCCAGTCGCTCCCAAATAACAGGCGGTCTGGTCCGAAAGATTGGAAAAAGTAGTCGAGGGTCGGCTTATAAACTCCCGGGTCCGTTATCGGCCTGCCATCGACTAGGCGCAGCAGCTCAGAAATTTTGAAATATACTTGAGGCCGCTTTGCAAGTTCAGTAAGGTGTACCTCCAAAGCTGTTCTTTCTTTTGCATTCATATGGTCCAGCAAAGCCGGCAGATGGTCCACGACAATCCGTAAGCCGGGCACTTTGTCGCTAACACGAACCAGTGCTTCGATGAGATCGGGCTTCGGGTTCGCCGAATCGAGCGTGAGATCAGCCTGTTGTAGTAGCTTTAATCCACTGATGAACGCCGGGTTGGAGATCTGGTCGACTAAACTGTAGCCCCAAAGGTTGCCGTACCGGATACCAAGAAATAACTTGTTCTTGCGATAACGTTCCAGATATTCCTTGAACTCCGGCTTCTCTGGCTGCAGGTTGCCAATGGTGCCCACCATGATTTTGTTGCTCTTTTCCACCTCCAATACCCAGAGATTGTCCTCAATCCATGGGCTTGCTTCCACCTCGATCGCCCCGACGACACCGAGCGGAACAGCCAGGCGGCTGTAGCGATCGGGAAATGCAGGCTCTTTGTTGCCAGGAGCGGCCGAGTACGGAGCCCCCTGAGGACGCCTCTGATCGAAAAGGTGAATATGGCAGTCAATAATCGGAATAGAGGCCGGCTGCGCATCGGCCGCTGACAACGTTAGCGCGCCAACAGTTCCAAAAAATTCTCGACGGTTCACGATTGAGTAGTGTACATCCATCGACATGGAACAATATATTTCGCCAAACGTCCGCCAGGCATGAGGTAATACCAGATGATGAAATTGTGTCGCGCCTCAAGGCTGCTTGGCATGGCGTTGCTGGCGGTGCATACCGCCCGGACGCAGCCGCCGCCTTCCGAATCCGAGTTAAACCCCGCCAATCAGTTCGCCAAATTGTGCGAAGGCTGTCATGGTGCCGGGGCTGCGGGAACGGATCGTGGTCCTGCGCTGGTGAACAGCCGGGGGCTTCGGACCCGTTCCGAAATCCAAATCCGCGACATCATTCATAATGGGACGCCCGGTGGCATGCCGGCCTTCCCGCTAAGCGATCAGGCGCTTCTGCCAATTGCTAAGTGGGTCCGCTCCATGAACGTTTCGGCATTCGATATGAAGCCTGCCGGGAATGCTTCAGCAGGTGCAATGTTTTTCTTCAGCAAGGGCGGCTGCTCCGGGTGTCACATGGTTCGGGGGATCGGCGGTGTCCAGGGCCCGGATCTCTCTGAGGTGGGTCGTCAACTTACGCTGGGAGAGATCGAACAGGTGTTAGACAACCCGGCTGCACCACGTATAAAGTCCCACGCTGTCTCTGGTTGTCCGCCTTGGGCATACTGCCCCCAGAGTACTTGGGACGTGGTGCGGGTGACTAGGAATGACAGGTCAACGCTTCGGGGCTTTGCCCGTAATCAAGGCGCTCACGATTTACAACTGCAGAGTTCAGATAACACACTTCACTTCCTTTTAGATTCGGAATACCAGCAAATTGTGAAGGAGCCAACTTCCATGCCGGCTCTGAAGGCGAGCGCATCTGAGCGCCGGGATCTATTGGCGTGGCTCAGCACGCTTGATGGAGTGAAGGGACCGACCCAAGGAGATCCGCCGGAGATCCGGCGAGAAGCGATTGATGCTGTTGCACACCCAGAATCTGGGGATTGGCCGACATACAACGGACGATTGAATGGAAACCGCTACATGGACTTGCGTCAAATCGACGCGGGCAACGTAGGTCAGTTGCAGCTACAGTGGACTTACCAATTACCCTACTCCCCGCTGGAGACGACACCTTTGGTAATAAGCGGGCAGATGATCGTCACCGGCCCTAATCAAGTCTGTTCGTTGGATAGCCGCTCAGGACGTGAAATTTGGTGTTATGCGCGTCCCCGGCATCCGGGCACCATGATCGCTGGCGACGCGGCAAAAGGAGCAAACCGGGGGACGGCTGCTCTAGGCGACCGCATCTTCTTTGCCACCGACGACGCGCATCTGATTTGCTTGAACCGGATTACGGGCGGGTTGATGTGGGATGTGACGATGCCAGAGAACGCCGGTCACTATGGGGCTACCAGTGCGCCTCTTGTTGCGGGTGACCTGGTGATCTCCGGAGTCTCGGGAGGTGATGCTCCGCTTAAGGGATTTGTCGCGGCTTACAAGGCGACTACCGGGCACCAGGTGTGGCGCTTCTCAACCTTGCCCAAGCCCGGGGAGAAAGCCGCCCAAACGTGGGAAGGGTCAGCTCTTGAGAATGGCGGCGCTGCCACTTGGACAACAGGTTCTTTCGACCCTGGGACAGGTTTGCTGTACTGGCCCACCGGGAACCCGTACCCGGACACCGATGGCAGTCCGCGCAAAGGTGACAACCTCTATTCCAACTGTGTTCTAGCGCTGGATTTTAAGACTGGCAAATTGCGCTGGTATTTCCAATTTACTCCTCACGATGTTCATGATTGGGACGCTACAGAACCTTTGTTGTTGATTGATACCCGGTTCAATGGACGGGATCGGAAACTGTTAATGCAGGCAAACCGCAACGGATTCTTCTATGTTTTAGACCGGACGACCGGCGAGTTCCTTTTAGGAAAACCTTTCGTGAAACGGTTGAATTGGGCCAGCGGCATCGATCCAACTGGACGTCCTATTCTGACGGCGAGCAATGAGCCAAAACTATCGGGAACCAGGACCTGTCCGGCGGTTCGCGGTGCTACGAATTGGTACGCCACTGCTTTCAATCCGGTAACGCACCTTTTCTACGTAATGGCGACCGAAGACTGCAACATTTATAAACCGACGGGGATGGGCTTTGAGGCTTTCAGTGATCCCGCCAACTTGGCCGAGAAGTATCTCCGCGCTCTCGACCCTGAAACCGGCAAAATCGCTTGGGAGCGGAAACAGGTCGGTGCCCCGGAGACAAATTATTCAGGCGTGCTGACTACGGCCGGAGGGCTGATCTTTTACGGTGAGACAGGCGGAGGGTTTGCGGCAATCGACGCTAAGACGGGCAAAGATCTTTGGCATTTCGAAACAGGACAAGGATGGAAGGCCTCGCCAATGACTTACTTAGTAAATGACAGGCAGTTTGTAGCAATTGCCGCTGGGAACACAATTATGTCGTTCGCTCTGCCGGTTCAGAAGCAGTAAAAGTCCCTTATGCGAGTTCGAGAAATCCGCTGCTATGTGCGGAAAATGGCCGGCTCCTGGCTGACAGAGTCTGTGATTGCTAACCCGATGTCCATTTACCCCAACTATTGGGAGCGGCGCTCCTCCTGGTTTGGCACCATGTCGGCAGGCGTGATCGAAGTCATTCTCGAGAATGGCATCGTGGGTCTCGGGTTTATGGGGGGCGGCAAGGCCCAATCGTCCATAGCCGTGCTTGACGAACAATTTCGCGATCTGGTCGTGGGCAAGTCTGTGTTCGACACTGAGCTTATCCAGGAGCAACTTTACCGTGCTTCCATTTTCTACGGACGCGGCGGT
>JAYTGM010000196.1:0-6067 GCA_043733425.1 Terriglobia bacterium | reverse complement strand
GCAACAATCGTTGGCGTTGAGGTCGGTATTGCGGGGGTAATCGGTGTTCACCGCCGTCAGCGTGAGGCCAAGACGGAGTGCGACGGAATCATTCACGTCGATGCTGTCCAGAGTGGTGTTGTTGCTGCCCTGGCGCTGGCCGTTGACATGAGCGAAGCTTGTGCCATCGGCGGGATTAAAAGCGACGCCCGGTTGAAATGTGGCGAGAGTAATCGGAGTGCGGCAAGCTGTGGGAGAGTGTCGATATCCCGCATGGTGATGGAGGTGCCACGCTGCGAATCGGTGGTCTGGACTACTTCGTCCCGGGCCGTGACGCTGATGGTCTCGGTGGACATGCCGACCTGTAGTTTTATGACCTGATTAACGACCGCCGCCGCATTCAATTCCAGGCTGCTGAGGATTTCCGTGCGGAACCCGTTGGATTCGGCGGTAAGGGTGTATGTGCCGGGCTGGAGAGACGGGAAAGTGAAGAGACCCTGGGCGGTTGAAAGCTGCTCGCTGCGCTGCTGGATTTTGACATCGACAACCGAAACCTTGGCTCCGGGAATGACAGCGCCACTTGTGTCTTGAACATTGCCTTCGAGGCGCGGTTCCTGTTTGGGCATAGCTGGGAATCAGCGAGCCCGCGAAGAGAAGCATGTATACAGCAGAACGTAATCGAAACATTTACCCGGCTGGGTGATTGCCGGGCTTGACACTTGCGGCTCAGCGGAAAAACGAGACTTAAAAACGAAACAGGTTGGCGAACAACTATACAAATCGGGTGAAAGCGCAAGGAGAGAATGGCGGGCGGGCCAAATTGAGGGCGCATGGTATCATACATGTAGATCGCCCTCCCCGATCCGCAAGACCACGAGGGTTTTTGCGGAGTTAAGAAAAGCGGTCACCAGGATTTACTAAGGAGTCACTTTTTACAAATGGCATCTAATAATTACAACCAGGGCGCGCAAGTGGAACACCAGAAGTTTGGTTTGGGCACCGTGGTTTCGCACACAGACGAGCGGATCACGATCAAGTTTGATGATCATGGTGAGAAGAAATTTATTTCCCAGATGGTAATCGCGTCACTCAAGAAAAGCGACCGGACTCCGCCAGTTGAAAAGCGTTCGCCTCGGGCCCGCAAGCCGAAAGCGGTGGCTGCTGTCGAGAGCGCCGAACCGGTTGCGGCGGCATAAGGGATACTTTTCAAGTGACGACTTGGTACTGTAGCAATACCCGCACACGGACCGTTATGCGGGCGCCCAGGAAAATTAAGACTTGAACGCAAGACAAAAACGGCTATTCGAAGATTCGCTGAAAAAGAATCCGGGCTTAAAAATGCCGTCACCCACGGCCCGGCAAAGCGAACTCACTGCAGAGGACATGGCTCTTCTGAAGCAGGGTGTTGGCGATAAGACATCACGGCCTTCCTCACAAAGCAGCGGCGCACCTGCCGGCGAAGGCGGAGAAACCACCGCAGAACAGATGGGCTCCATCGTTACTTATTTTGAAGAGAAGGGCTTCGGCTTTCTGCGGCCCGAATCTGGCGGCCGCGACGTTTTCTTTCATATTTCGCGATTGAGTGAAGGTCAGGCGAGCGATCTTACACCGGGCGCCAAAGTGATTTACGAATTGGGCATGGACCGCACCGGAAAAATGGCCGCCAGCGCTGTGCGAATTGCGCCTCCTGCTGCCGCAGTAGCCGCCGTATCCGCACCTGCCACGCCGGAAGGCGAAGCAAAACCCGAGGCCGCTGTTGCGGAATCTTCGAGCTGAAACTCAGGCCCGACAGAAAGTAGATTGAGAAGCGCACCGCGGGGCCGTACGGAACCCCCGTTTTGACCCTTCGTTTAGAAAGGGCGGGAGACCGCCGAACGCTTTTAGGGGTCATTCCCGGTTTCCCGGCAGAGACCAGCACACCAGCGTCACTTGAGCAGCCCCCCTCATTTTTGAGTGTTGGATCAAAAATAGAGGGCCCACACCTGCTTTGCAGACACGCTTCTCAAGCAACAGTTTACAACTAGTTCAGCGTTTGGCAAGTACTGCTAAACATCGGGAAGAGACGCCACATTTGTTGCCGAATTCTTGTATACTCTTGAGGTTCTAAAGGAGATTTGCCGATGTCTCAACAAAGTATCGTCCAGATTGTGGCGGGGGCGCTGGCTGTTCTGCTGCTGGTGGTCGTCGTGATGCGCCGTAAGAGTAAAAAGAAAGAAGAAGACGAGTTCTGAAGCATGAGCAAGCGCGGTCGCTTTCTGAAGTTCACGCGACCGTAACCACCACACACCCCACGCTTTGGCGACGCATTTTTGCGTTTGCGGGACCAGCGTATCTGGTGAGCGTGGGGTACATGGACCCAGGCAACTGGGCCACCGATTTAGCGGGCGGTGCCACCTTTGGGTACCAACTGCTGTGGGTTCTTGCCGCTTCGAACTTGATGGCGATACTGCTGCAGACTTTAGCAGCGCGCCTGGGGATTGTTTCGGGACGGGATCTGGCGCAGGCCTGCCGCGAGACCTATGGTGGCCCAGTGAATATTTCGCTGTGGCTCTTATGTGAACTTGCCATCATCGCCTGCGATTTGGCGGAGGTGCTGGGCGCGGCAATCGGGTTAAAGCTGTTATTGCATTTGCCGCTGCTAGCCGGGGTCTTACTCACCACTCTCGATACCGTGCTGGTGCTCTGGTTCCAGCGGTTCGGCATACGCGTGCTTGAGGCATTCGTGCTGGTCCTGATCGCGGTGATCGGTGCCTGCTTCGGGATAGAGATCTTTTTTGCCAAGCCCCATTTTTCCGATGTGATCACCGGGTTGATTCCCCATCTGGACGGGCAGAATCTATATCTGGCAATCGCTATTCTGGGCGCCACCGTAATGCCTCACAACCTGTATCTGCATTCGGCGCTGGTCCAGACAAGGCGAATCGGAACCACTGACCCGGAGCGGCGTATCGCGTGCCGCTATAATCTACTTGATTCCACCGTTGCGCTTTGTGGGGCAATGTTCGTCAACATGGCAATTCTGATCATGGCAGCGGCCGTTTTTCATACGCGCGGCAAAGAAGTCCATGAGATTGAGGATGCCTATCTTTTATTGGCACCGCTGCTTGGTACCGCAACGGCGGGGATTGTATTTGCGTTTGCGTTGATTTGTTCCGGGCAATCCTCGACGTTGACGGGAACCATGGCCGGGCAAATTGTCATGGAAGGGTTTCTGGATTTGCGCGTCAGGCCCTGGGCCCGCCGGATTATGACGCGGCTGATGGCGGTCACCCCGGCCGCGCTGACCATATGGCTGGCCGGGGAAAGAGCGACAGGCCAGATGCTGATTCTGAGCCAGGTTGTTTTAAGCATGCAGTTGCCATTCGCGGTGATTCCGCTTATTCACTTCACTAGTGATTCCAGGCGCATGGGCGCGTTTGCGAACAAGTTATGGGTAAAGGTTCTGGCGTGGAGTTCGGCGGCGGCTATCGTGGGATTGAATGCCTCACTGGCAACGCAACTGATTGGGGAAGCGGCGCACGCCTCGGAATGGGGAAATCTAATTCGCGCTGCCGGTTTGCTGGTGGGAGGCGCCTTAGGGGTGCTGTTGATCTGGCTGCTCTTTCAACCGCTGTTGCGGGATTGGCGACGGCGGATTGCGGGTGGGTTATTAGGCAGCGAATCGGACGGTACGCAACTGGTGCCGAAGGCCATTCCCGAGCTGGGGTACCGCCGGATCTTGGTGCCTCTTGACCATTCGCCTTTGGACCGTTTGGCTATGTCGCACGCTGTCGCTTTGGCGCGCAGCCACGGGGCGGAATTGTACCTGCTGCATGTGGAAGAAGATGTCACCAGCCAGGTGTACGGTGCTCTCGCGTCCACTGCGGAAGTGCAGGCCGGGCGTGAATACCTGGACGAGATTGCGGCCTCACTCGGGGATTCGAAGATCGCGGTGGAAAAGGCGGTCCGTTACTCCTCGAACCCTAAGCAGGAGATTGTGACTTATGCCAAAGAAATTCAGCCCGACCTGTTGATCATGGGTGCTCATGGGCATGGCCGCCTCAAAGATCTGATTTTCGGTAATACTATCGATCCGGTTCGCCATGCGTTGCGGATACCGATTCTGGTGGTTCGCGACCGGGATTCGTTGTGACAAATGGGACAAACGTGTGTCCCGGCAACCCAATAGACGTTTCACGCTAAACTGTAAGTTCCATGTTTTCAACATGTGTTCACGGAGCACGGCGTGCTTTATCACAACCTGTGAGCCGCTTTCGCGACGCCGGATTTCTCCTTGTGTTCGTTGCTGTCCTGCATACTCTGCCGGCTAGTGCGGCGACGCTGGAGCGGCTCAATTTTGACGAGATGACGGCAAATGCTACCGATATCGTTTACGGCCTTGTCGCGGGTTCGCGCGTAGCGGTGAAGAACGAATCCATTTACACGCATTACAGTGTGCAGGTACAGGAGCGTTGGAAAGGCTCCAAACAGAGCACCATGGACGTGGTGCTTCCGGGGGGTGTCGCGGGTAACCTGCGCCAGAGCTTCGCTGGGATTCCGCAACTGGAAACGGGAAAACGATACGTGATGTTCCTGTGGACAGGCCCGTCAGGCAGGACTCAGCTTTTGGGTTTAACGCAGGGGTTGTTCGATGTGCAGGAGAGCGCCACGGGAGAGATGATGGCTTCCCGCGGGACGTCCAGTGAGTTGATGTTGGACCGTCTTGGGAAGGCCGTGCAGGATCAGGCTGTGAAGATGCCGCTGCGGGAAATGAGTTCGCGCGTGAAAACGCTAGCGGCGAAAGAGAAAGCACTTCAGTAGGCAACAGCATGCGGCGATTAGGCAAAGCGGGTATTGCGGTGGCAGTGTGGGTATCCACGCTGGATCCCGTTTCAGCCTACTACCATTACGTCCATTACCTGTCCCGCGCGACGCCGTTCGGAATCGCCCCGGAGAAGTTCGATCTGACCGCCTTACCCGCAAAAACGGTCACATTTTTCGTGACTGATACAGGTCCGAATGTTTTCCCGCAAAACGATAGCTTTTCTTCGGTACTGAGCCAGGTCCGGCAGGCGATTGGAACGTGGAACTCAGTGGAATCTTCTGACTTGCGCGTGGCGTTCGGCGGATTGATCGCCCCCAATACACCGCTTTCCAACGTGGCCGGAGGGCAGGTGGTCTTTGAGGAATTACCTCCGGGCTTGCTGGGCTATGGAGGGCCAACCACGCAAAGCGGACCCTTAACAACCGGGAACGGAACATTCGTTCCCATTACCCGCGCGGTAATTCACTTGACCACGAATCTGACCAAGCGGCCCGGGCCTAGCTACAGCGAGGGGTTCTTTCTCACCGCAGTGCATGAAATGGGTCACGCGCTGGGCTTGCAGCATACGTTTACCTCAAGCGCGATGTCGACAGCGGCAACGCGCGCGACTTCACTTACTCATCCCATTGAGGCCGATGATATCGCCGGCCTATCGGTACTTTACCCGGCAGCGTCTTTCGGTACCCAGACCGGCGTGATTACAGGGCGCGTGACTGCAAGCGGAACCGGCGTGCATCTGGCATCCGTGGTGGCCATCCGGAATGGGGGCAGCGCGGTAAGTGCTTTGACAAATCCCGACGGCACTTACCGGATAGAGGGGATCCCTCCTGGTCAGTATTACGTGTATGCTCACCCGCTTCCGCCGCAGTCGGCTCCGGCTTGCCAGGATATTTGCCCGCCCTTCGATTCAAGTGGGAATCCGGTCAGCCCCGGAAGACCTTTCAATACCGTCTTTTACGGGGGAACAACAGATTATTCGAAGGCGCAGATTCTTTCCGTGCTGGCTGCCTCAACTACGGAGAGCGTCAACTTCAGCGTGACCACCCGTAGCGACGTGCCGGTCTACGGTGTTTCGATATTCTCCTTCTTCAACAGCAACGTGGTGAGCCCCGGCTATCTGAACATGGCACCTTCGGGCTACGGCGGCGTGCTGGCGGGCGGCACCGGTCTCACCGTGAACGGCAATACCGCCCCAGGGTTGAAATTGCAGGTCATGGGGGGCGCTGCCTCCATCGCCGCCGTGCAGCCCTATACAGATCCGAACGGAACCACTTACTTGAACCT
>JAYTGM010000195.1:0-6076 GCA_043733425.1 Terriglobia bacterium | reverse complement strand
TGGAAAAAGAGCACTTTCGCGTGTTTGAAGACAAGGTGGAACAAAAGCTGCGGTACTTTGCCAGCGAAGATGCGCCCATCTCGGTGGGTTTGATTTTCGATACTTCCGGCTCCATGGGCAGCAAACTCGATAAAAGCCGTCAGGCCGTAGCTCAGTTCTTTCGCACCACGAATCCGCAGGACGAATTTTTTCTGGTGGAATTCAATGATCGTCCTCAGTTAGTTGTCCCGTTCACCACTAGTCTGGAAGAAGTGCAGAACCGTCTGACCTTCACACATTCGAAAGGCCGTACCGCGCTGCTTGATGCCGTCTATCTGGGTTTGCACACCATGAAAAAGGGCCATAACGCGCGCAAAGCGCTGTTGATTATCAGCGATGGCGGCGATAACAGCAGCCGGTACACCGAAAGTGAAATCAAGAATCTGGTGCGTGAGGCGGATGTTCAGATCTATGCCATCGGCATCTATGAATCCATGGCCGGCCGCGGTCGCACGGCGGAGGAACTGGCCGGTCCGGGGCTGCTGACGGAAATTTCCGAACAAACCGGTGGCCGGGCGTTCGCGGTGGATAATTTAAATGAGTTGCCTGATGTTGCCGCTAAAATCGGCATCGAATTGCGCAACCAATATCTGATTGGTTATACACCCACAAATGCGGAACGGAACGGAAAATATCGAAAGGTGCAGGTGAAGCTGGTGCAGCCCCGCGGGCTTCCTCCGTTGAAAGCTTTTTGGCGCTTGGGCTATTACGCCCCCACTCAATAACATGCGACTTCTTACTTGTTTCGCCCTCGTAATCTGTTTCGCGGCGGCGCAGAAACCGGATAACGTTCAAAAACCAGATGAAGGGCCAGCTGTTTTTTCCAGCGATACCCATCTGGTGGTCTTGCACGCCACCGTGTTCGATAAGAGCAGCCATCTGGTGACCAACCTGACGCAAAGCGCGTTTGAGGTTTACGAGAATGGGAAGCTTCAACAGATCAAAGTTTTCAAGCAAGAGGATGTTCCGGTATCGCTCGGTCTGATCATCGACAACAGCGGCAGCATGCGGGACAAGCGGCAGAAGGTGGAATCCGCCGCTTTGGCTCTGGTGAAGGATTCCAATCCCGATGACGAAGTGTTCATCGTGAATTTCAACGACGAAGCGTACCTGGACCAGGATTTCACCAGCGACATCAAGCAAATGCAGCAAGGCTTGACCAAAATCGATTCGCGTGGCGGCACCGCGATGCGCGACGCCATCCGCATGTCCATTGATCATCTACGGGAAAAAGGAAAGAAAGATAAGAAGGTCTTGCTGGTGGTCACCGATGGGAACGATAACGCCAGCATGATCAGCCTGGAGAATCTGGTGCAGGCATCGCAGCAGGCCGATAGTGAAACCGCCATCTACTGCATTGGCTTGCTAAGCGAAGAAGAACGCCGTGAAGCGAATCGTGCGAAGCGCGCCTTAACCAGTCTTGCCGAGGCTACTGGCGGCCTTGCGTTCTTTCCGAAGGACGCATCCGATGTAGACCGGATTGCCCATCAGGTGGCGAGGGATCTTCGCAGCCAATACACAATTGGCTATTCATCTTCCAGTACCGACATGGATGGCTCCTTCCGCACCGTAAAAGTGATAGCCAATGGTCCGAATCATCCGATGGTCAGGACTCGCAGCGGCTATTATGCCGCGAAAAGCGATGCGAGCGGCAAGACGACAAAGTAGCTGGTTTTGAACGCGCTTCTGATACTTTGGAGATTGACGCGTGGCTATAGACTTCGCCCCTGGCGCAGCCCTTATCTGCTGTGGCGTATTGAAACCTATTCAGGCCTACACGCCGACCAAATCACGCCGGCCATTTTTTGGAAATTCAGTTATCGAAACAGGAAGGAACTATTGCGCTACCTGAACTGGGCATCGCGGATGTAAGTTGGTGAGCCAGCGCGGAGGTGCCAGCCCACAAACTGAACAACCATTTCTAGTACGTCTTATTTTCCTACCGGTAAACACTGTAGTCACGAGTGAAAACCCACAATACGTGACGAGTTTTGGACTCTAAATTACTGAACGCTCGCGATTTAAGGAACGAACTGGACGATTTAGAACAAGAGAGCAACCGCGGCCATCGACATGACCAGGGCACACAGCGCACCCAGATATTTTAGTAAGGGGGGACTGACATGCTCTCCCATCACAAGAGGGTCGCTGGTCAGCATCACGACTAGAATCACCAGGGGCGGGGCCAGTACGCCGTTCACCACTGCAGACCAAAACAGCATCTTTACCGCGTTCAAGCCCGCATAATCCAGACACAGCCCTACAATTAGAGACCCGGCTATTACCGCATAAAATCGTCGTGCCAAATGCGGCTTGCGGCTCAACGTGGGCCTTCCCCAATTAGCCGCCTCGGCGATGGCGTATGCACATGACCCGGCAAGTACGGGAATCGCCAGCATACCGGTCCCGATCAGGCCTATTGTAAATAGCAGATATGCGAAATTACCAGCAAGCGGCCTCAGAGCTTCGGCCGCCTGCTGAGCAGTTTCAATGTGCGTGACGCCATGCGCATGCAGAGTATTGGCAGTTGTCAAAATGATGAAAAACATGACCAGATTGGAAAAAAACATACCGACGAAGACATCCGTTCTAGCGGAACGCAACTCCTCCGGTAAGGCACCCTTCCGCTTGGCGAGCGTGTTCCGGCCCAAAGAGCGCTCCTCTTCCACTTCCTGTGCCGATTGCCAGAAGAACAGGTAAGGGGAAATTGTGGTACCCAGAATCCCCACCAGGATGGAAATGTTGTTACGAGAAAATTCAAAATGCGGCAACAAAGTGGCTCGAAGCACCTGGAGCCAATCTGGATGCGTGAAGAAGGCTGTCGCGACATACGCGAAAAGAACCAGGGTAAGCCACTTAAAGATGCGCGCTATCTGCTTGTAGGAAGTCCAAAAGAGCATGGCAATGATCAGTCCCGCAAAAGCAAAACACCAATAGCCCGCGGGGATGCCCGTCATCATTCGCATCACATCAGCCATGCCGCCCAAATCCGCCCCGATGTTGAAGACGTTGGCAACCACAAGCAGCAGGCAGGAAGACCACAGCACCCAAGGCGGGTAGCGCAAGCGGATAACACCTGCCAAGCCCCGCCCGGTAACCAGCCCTAAACGGGCACACATTAACTGCACCGCTGTCATCAAGGGGAACGAGAACAGCGCGGTCCACAAGCCTGCCAGCCCTAAGGTGGCGCCCGCGACCGAATAAGTGGAAATGCCGGAGGGGTCGTCATCGGCCGCCCCCGTGATCAGCCCGGGGCCAAGGTCAGCAAAAAAACTGCGCTTACGCATCGCTGGTTCATGCGTTTCGGCCTTGTTCAGCATTCGCCCTTATTATGCATCCGGATCGTCAAGTTCCTACAATATAAGTTGCGGCGCAAATTAATCCAAGTGAACGAACGTGACAATGTCGCGATCGTAATTGACCCTGAGGGTGCCCGGCCCGGCGAAGATCTTGGCCAGGGGCTGACTGCGCTGGAAGCGATACCGCAAGCGCATAAAGCAACGCTGCATGCCGTGGCGGAAGGCGAACCGGTCATGCGCTACGGGGAAGTGATTGGGCATGCGCGGCGTAACCTTGCGGCTGGCACGTGGGTGCGGGAAGAACTGCTTGCCATGCCGTCTGCGCCCCTGTTAGAAAATCTTTCGCTTGCGACGGCCATTCCCCGGCCGCTTCCGGCACTAGAAGGAGTTACCTTTGAGGGCTATCCGAATATCGACGGTACCTATGGAACGCGTAATATTCTGGGGCTTGCCACAACCGTGCAATGCGTCGCACCCACTGTGGAGTACGCGGCAACCCGCATCAGGCGCGAACTGCTGCCGCGTTTCCCAAATGTAGATGGCGTGACAGCGCTCACCCACACGTATGGCTGCGGAATGGCGATTAACGCACCGGGCGCCGCGATTCCCATCGCTACGCTGAAACACATTTCCCTTCACGCAAATTTAGGCTCGCGGCCTCTGGTGATCAGCCTTGGTTGCGAGAAGCTGCAGCCCGCAACACTCTTCACGACCGACCTGCCCATCATCGGGCAGGGCAACGTAATCCGCCTGCAGGACAATCTGGGGTTTGCCGAAACTATCTCAGCTCTGATGGAAGCAGCGGAAAAACGGCTTGCGGAACTGGATCGCCGCCGGCGGGTCCCCTGCCCTGCTTCAGGCTTGATCGTTGGCTTGCAGTGCGGGGGAAGCGACGCGTTTTCCGGAGTAACCTGCAACCCGGCGGTGGGTGCCGCGGCGGACTTACTGGTACGCGCGGGTGCTACCGTCCTGTTTTCTGAAGTGACTGAAGTGCGCGATGCCGTGCACCTGCTCACCCCGCGCGCTATCAACGTTGACGTGGCACGGGCACTGGTGCGCGAGATGGCTTGGTATGACGAATATCTGGCTCGCGGCGGTGCTGACCGAAGCGCCAACCCCACGCCCGGCAATAAGCGCGGAGGCCTTTCCAATGTCGTCGAAAAGGCTCTGGGCAGTGTCGCCAAGGCTGGCCGGAGCGCGCTGATAGGGGTCGCCACCCATGGTGAACGCGTCGGCGGTGGGCGTGGCCTGATCTTCGCCGCCACCCCTGCCAGCGATTTCATCTGCGGCACGCAGCAACTGGCCTCCATGAATGTCCACGTGTTCACCACCGGGGAAGGCACGCCTTACGGGCTTTCCATGGTGCCCGTTGTGAAGGTTTCGTCGCGCACATCGCTTGCTGAGCGCTGGCACGATCTGATCGATGTCAACGCGGGTACCATTGCCACCGGCGATGCCACGATTGAAGAAGTGGGCCAGCAGATTTTCCAATTCATACTCGATACCGCAAGTGGGCGCCGCCGCACTTGGAGCGAACATTGGGGCCTGGGAAACGCACTGGCCCCGTTTAACCCCGGCCCGGTAACCTGATACCACTGCGCTACGCTCGTGAAAGAAGTGTCTTCACCAAACGTCCTGAATGCAGTATGGGAGCTGATCGCTTTCGCTGCGGTACTTTTGTTTGCATTGGCGGAGCGGTGAAAGTTGTGCGTCAACCGCGCCGGCGGCAGGGTACAACGCATCAGCGCTGTTCTAATTGCCGTTTGTTTTTTATTCCCGTGCGTTTCCGCCAGCGATGACATCCTGGGCCTTTGCACGCTCGGGAGCACGCATTGCGATTCCTCGCCGGCAGGCAAGAATTCCGTTCATTTGTAGCGGGTGCTGCAAGAGCTTGAAAATCTGCAGCTCTCCGCGGCATTCGTTTTTGTTGTTGCACTCAGTTGTCTCGGCAGTGTCATTGTTCTGGGCCTGCAAAGCATCGCGCGCCAGCTTCCCTGTTTAGCAGGCCGCGGGCCCCCTTCGGCAGCCTGATCTCCCCAACGACGTGTTGCCCAGCCCGGGCGAAGGGTTCGAATAGCCTACTTGAGCTTGTCCGCGGTGACATTCACAGGTTCTATATCCGTTGGCAAGTCTGTTAGCTTCTGAAGAGCGGCTGTTACCTCTGGTCCCAAGTGCCCCAGAGTATCCAGCATGCGGCTCGCCTCGCGATAGTTACCCGTTGCCTCAATAGTCAGCAGGTCATGAGCCAGGTCGCGGACACCGCTTTTCATCTTTTCGAAATTGACTGCGAACGTTCCATCCGCATTCGCGATCAGTGCGCCTTTCTGCATCAGATAATTAAACTGCACGGCCATGCCTTTGCCGTGCGCCTCATGCAACCCAAAACGCAGGGTGCGGAAGGAAGATGCAAGATAGCTGGTGTAAAGCTTCTTTTCTGCTTCGGGAAGCAGTTTGCGATCGTACATGTACTGAAGCATATAGAGGCCGCAGACGTCTGCTTTCGCTTCTTCGATCGCGCTGTAAAGCTCCTTCAACTCCTGACGGGGAGTGGTTTGGCGGCCATCCACGGTGATGGAGTGCGGCCCGATGCCGTGCGTCATTTCATGCGCCAGAATGTGCGTGAAGAATGCTTCAAAACTGAGGTCGCCGATGGCCGCAGCCGGAAGCATCCGCTTTGAAATTGGCACTAAGATGCTGTTGAATTTAGCTTCCTGCACGTTTCGCAGCATAACGCGCTT
>JAYTGM010000194.1:0-15329 GCA_043733425.1 Terriglobia bacterium | reverse complement strand
CTCTGCCCCTTAGCGCTCAGACTTCGGGAGGCCAACTGATTCGCATGCATACCAATGCCGGCGATATCGATGTTCAATTGCTTCCGACTAGCGCACCGGCCACGGTGGCTAACTTTTTAAATTACATGAACCGGGGCGCATACAACAACTCGATTTTCCATCGCTCTGTTACAAATTTTATTATCCAGGGCGGTGGTTTTAAACAAGATTTCAGCGCCATTTCGCAGGACCCCGCTGTGAAGAATGAATACAGCCTCTCCAATACGCGGGGCACGATTGCGATGGCAAAGCTGGGCAACGATCCAAACAGCGCAACCAATCAGTGGTTCTTCAACTTGGGTGATAACAGCGGCAATCTCGATAACCAGAATGGTGGATTTACGGTCTTCGGCCGCGTGGCGAATCCGGCCAGTCTGGCCGTGATGGACAAGATCGCAAGCTTGCCGACAAACAACAAAGATAGCGGAACTTTCAACCAACTTCCGATCTTCGACAGTCTCGCCAACATATCCGGCGACAATCTGGTGACCGTCATCTCCGTTACGCAATTGAACAGCGTAGACGCACCCATGGTGCAAGCCGTGATATCGGCGAGCGCGTTCGGCGGTTCTACCACCACCGCGCCCGGCTCTTATATCGAGATCTATGGGCAGAATTTGGCGGGTTCAACACGCGGCTGGGGAGCAGCGGATTTCAAAAATGGCAATGCCCCAACGCAACTGGATGGCGTGGCCGTCTCCGTCGGCGGCAGGAACGCGTATGTGAATTTCGTGAGCCCTAATCAGGTGAACGTGCAGATCTCACCCAGCCTCGCTGCGGGTAGTCAGCCAGTGATTGTGACCTATAACGGTCAAGCTAGCGATGCGTCCAGTGATGCGTCCAGTATCAACGTCAAGCCGCTTGCGGGCGGCCTTCTTGCGCCGCTCTCTTTCAAAGTGGATGGCAAGCAGTATGTTGCGGCCGCGCACGCCTCCGGCACCTTGATTTCAAACGGAAAGATCCCCGGTGTCGCCGCAGCGCCGGCCCAGCCCGGAGAGACCATCATCTTCTACGGCACCGGTTTCGGACCCGTAACTCCGAATTCGGTTGTATTCGCGGGAGCTATTGCGTTCTCTGCCGCGCGCGTGAATGCGAATGTGCAGTTTAAGATTGGCGGCACGGTGGCGCAAGTGCCCTTCGCCGGTTTAATCGCGGGCTTGGTGGGCGTATATCAATTCAACGTGATTGTGCCGACCGACGCCGCGTCCGGAGATCTTACTGTTGAGGTCACGGTCAACGGGGATACTCTGCCGCAAACGCTGTACCTTCCCGGCAGGTAAGCTTTCAGGCTGCTAAGTTCCGGTAATTGTAAAGCTCGCGACAATGTCACCTGCCTGAACCTGAAAGGTATTCGTATCAGCTACGGCTCCTAACTGAACAGAAAGGGAGAAGAGGCCGGGCGACAAGGAATCAAGCGATACCAGTCTGGTTACTGTTCCGCCTCCCGCGGTGACTGTGGCGATAGGCGTCACGTCAGTGATGGGGAGGCCGGCGGCATCGGTGATGCGGAATAGAATAGCATCGCGCTGTTTGGAATCACGTTTCGCGCTGGCAAGCAAACGCAACTCAGTAATCAGGACAGGTGTTGTGGATTGAACACCATACCAATATGGCACCCGGGATTCTACTCTGCCGTTCGCGCCAGCCACCAGAATCACGCCTTCGTAAGCGCCCGCCGCCAAGTTCGAACCTGTGAATGAAACTGAGACTATTCCCGACGCGCCGGGGTCGAGCAACAATGACTCTGTCGAAAGCGCCGCGGCGGGGCTAGTGCCGGTGGAGCTGGCGCGCAACGTGAACGTATCCGCCGCCGTGCCCACATTTATGACTTTCAGATTCAGAGATCCCTGCGGGAAAGCGCCGCCGGCACCGAAGCCCAGCGAGGTGGGATACACGGCTGCCGTGGCCAGCAACGCTGAGGCGGCATTTAACGATCCAGCACCAGCCTGCTGCACGCCCAGTTGCACGGTTCCCGATCTAACGGCGGTAGAGGAGTTGATCAGAAGCGACCGGTATTGCACGGCGGTCAAGCCGGGTCTTGCGGATTTCAAAAGCGCGGCGGCACCCGCCACCGTGGGCGCGGAAAAACTGGTGCCGTCTACCAGAGCGTAACCGTTCGCGCTGTACATCTCGCCTTTGAGATCGAAACTCTGAGTGGCCACGTAATAGTTTTCACCCACGGCTAGAAGATCCGGTTTGATGGAAAAATCCACGTTTGGCCCAGCACCGCTGAAATCGGCCAGACGATTGGCATCGACGCGAACCGGGATTCGAGTGAAGGAAGCGATTGCTGAATTGGCGGCACCTTGCGCGATTGCCTGCTTCAGCGCAAGGCCGTCAGTGTTCGAAATCATTTCAGCTGGCAAAGTCGCGCTGCCCACATCCATGCTGATCGGGTTAGGCGATGAACTGGTGGCATACACCACACAAGCCGATGCTCCCGCGGCCGCGGCATTGTTCAGCTTTGTGGCGAACTGACAATCGCCGCGCAAGATGAGCGCAATTCGGTTGGTTAAAGATTTAGCTGGCAGAGGATCGCAGGCAAGACCCGAACCATCGAAGGTCTGTACGTCCGCAAAGGAGTTTGTGATGGGGCCAGAGGGCATGGGGCCGTTGCTCGGCAGCGCGAAAAACGGGGAAAGACCGACCAGTTGCACGGTGGCTGCAAAAACCCTGTCGTTCACCTGCGCGCCCACCGTGATGGCGTCGGGCGCGGTACCCGGGCTTGAGACCGTTGCCGCGCCGATTCCATTGTTGCCTGAGGCGATGACAACCAGCACGCCGGCCGCGGTCGCTCGCTCTACGCCCTGCACCAGAACATCGTCACCGAAACGGGCTGCGACGTTTGAGCCCAGACTCAGGTTCACCACATCCATCCCGTCTTTGACAGCGTCGTCCAGAGCTTTCAGAATGGCGTCGTCCCCTGCTCCGTCGTTAACGCCCGGCGAGCCAAACACCTTATAGCTGCCAATCCAAGCGCCTGAAGCTACACCTGTAATGGTGGCCGCCGGGCCCACAGCCGTTCCGCCCGCGGCGATCATCGCGAGTGCTGTTCCATGGCCTACATGGTCGCGCGCGGAAATGTCCGGATCGCGGTGAGGCAGCAGTGAAACATAACTGCGCGCCACAATTACCTTGTTGTTTGTGTAAACGGTGTCGGAATCTGCGTTCACCAGCGGGAAGCCGTCGGGAATCGTAAGCGGGCTGTTCTGAAAACCGGGATGCCCGATATCGACACCTGTGTCGAGAATAGCCACTTTCATGCCACGCCCGGCATTAGCAGGTCCGCCCAGTTGTGCCCAGGCATCCACAATTCGGTTCACCACCACTGCACGGTCCAGCAAAAGGGGAACGGTATGCACAGGCGTCACGCGCAACACGTTCGGCAGGTTCGCCCAGGGTTGCGGATTCTCATCGGTAGTTTGGACCAGCAACGCGTTGGCTACTGTATCCAGGCTTTCCAGCACCTGCGCGCCAGCCTGCTTCAGACCTACGCGCAGCTGAGCTTGTTCGCGCTGGATACGGGCGCGATGGCTCACGACGGCGACGCTCGACAGGCTGATCAGGGCCCCCCCGGCGGAAAGCCGATCGGCAATCGGTTCAGTGGTGAGTTCTACAATGTAGCGGTTCGGAACTATAGCGGCGTGGGCGAGAAACGTGCAAATTAGAAGAAGGGAGAAACGCACGGGCATAGATTTGGAACGCGTTTGAGGTGGAACAAGTTGCGCGGTCAACGTAAAGCGATTGTTAAATCGCATAGGATTATGAACTCTTAATGAATGGTGTAGCCGGCGCGTAGCGAAAAAGGTGCGATTTCGACATCGAATTGGCCGCCGCTTTCGCGCGCAATTTGATATGTTCCGTGCATCGTCCCGGTAGGTGTGGGCAGCGGGCACCAGGACGAATACTGGAACTGTTCGCCGGGCTTGAGTACAGGTTGCTTGCCCACCACGCCCACGCCCTGCACTTCACGCAATTGCTCCAGCGCATCGGTGATCAGCCAATGGCGGCTCACCAGTTGCACGGTTTCATCGCTGCGATTTGTGATTCTGACCGTATACTCAAATACCCATTGCCCTTCGTGCCGCGGCGAATGCTCCGGAACGTGCCGTGACATTACCTCCACGCGGATACCGTTTGTGGTCGCATCGGAGACGGGGCTTGTTTGCGGACGCAGGGCGGCAGGCATAAACGCCCATCGTAGCACTGCCGCATGAAGGCATTTGCGGTAACCCACGGGCGTTCCCGAGCCGTCTAGTGCTCTATGCGCCTTTGCGTTGTGGCGATTGCTGCGTTCGTCGTTTGCCCTCTTTCAGCCGCCCGTTATGCCCTCATTCTAGAAGATGCGCCTGCTTCGGCCCCCCATAGTCAACTTGCCTCCGTCAGCGGGCACCGGGCCACCATTGCAGCGGCACAAGCCAGCTTGCGGGCGAATTTGGAAGCGCGCAAGTTTCCGGTTTCCGGTGCCGTTCAAACTCTTCTAAACGCGGTGTTTGTGGAAGCAAAAACAGATCAGGTCCCCATGCTGAAACAGTTGCCTGGAGTGAAAATGGTAGTCCGGCTGGGGGTGCGGCATCCCCATTTGGATCGCGCCGCCGCACTTATCAACGCGCCCGCGGCGTGGAACGCCCTCGGCGGAATTCCGAATGGCGGTCTCGGCATGAAGATTGGCATCATCGATACCGGAATCGATCAGAATCACCCAGGCTTTAACGACCCCACGCTTCCCGCCCAGCCGCACCTCTGCACCGGCGCTGATTGCGCCTTCACAAACAACAAAGTAATTGTGGCGCGTTCCTACGTGAGCCGGCTGGGCGCGGGCACCGGCCCCAATCCCGCCGCGAATTCGCGCCCGGACGATTTTTCGCCAAGAGACCGCGTGGGTCACGGAACAGCGGTCGCCATGGTGGCCGGGGGCAACACCAATACCGGGCCAAACGGCACCATCACCGGCATCGCGCCCAAAGCGTATATTGGCAATTACAAGGTGTACGGAAGTAGTGGCGTGAACCCGGGTGCCACGGACGACGTGTTGATTCTGGCTCTTGAAGACGCATTCAAAGATGGCATGGATGTCGTAAATTTCTCGTCTGGATCTTTTGCGTTTTCAGGTGCGCTCGATTCCGGCGCAGCTTGCGGCAACGATCCCGGTGTCCCCTGCGACCTCTTGGCGCAAACCTACGATACGGCCGTGCGCAACGGTCTGGTCGTTGTGGTCTCAGCGGGCAATGACGGCAATTCCGGCCAGCAAACTCCCGCGCTGGCGACCGTCAGCAGCCCCTCCACCGCGCCGGGCGCAATCTCAGTAGCTGCCTCCACTAACTCACACGTTTTCTTGAACGGTATTTCCGTCAGCGGCCCCAATGTTCCCACGTCTTTGACCAACATTGCGGCTGAATTCGGCGATGGGCCGGTGCCGCAATCGCCGCTTACCGCCCGGTTGAAAGACGCAGGCTCAGTGGGCGATCCGCAAGCCTGCACAGCGCTTCCCGCGCATTCGCTTGAAGGAACCATCGCCATCGTTGCCCGCAGTTCCAACTGCCTGTTCGCGACGAAAGTGCAAAATGCGCAATCCGCCGGAGCGGTCGCCGTCATCTTCACTCTTGCCAACGAAGCCGATTCCCTGGTGGTTCCGGGCGGGCTCACCGGCACCTTAATCCCCTCCGTACTCATCGGCCAGGCTGAGGGCCAGGCCTTGCGGCAATTCGTTGCCGCCAACCCCAGCGCCACGGCAACGCTCGATCTGGCATTCCTGGCTGCGCGCGACGCCACGCCAGACGTGATTGCTGATTTTTCCTCACGCGGCCCTGCTTTCAACGGCGGCGCTGTCAAACCAGAGCTCACCGCGGTGGGAACCGATATTTACATGGCCGCCCAGCGGATCGATCCTTCCGGCGATCTTTATAGCGCGGATGGTTATACGGTGGCTTCGGGTACCAGCTTTTCCAGCCCCATGACGGCGGGCGCGGCCGCGCTGGTTAAACAAAAGCATCCTCTGTGGAACACGTCGCAGATCAAGTCCGCACTGGTCAACAGCACCGTTGCCAACGTGTTGACAGAGGCGGGCAGCCCCGCTCCGGTGGGCGCGCAAGGGTCTGGCAAGCTGGATGTCGCAGCCGCTGTAAATGCCACAGTCACGCTATCCCCCTCTTCCGTATTTTTCGGCGTGCAATCTTCCACCAACACGCTCGCTGCTGTACCCATCCAGATCACCAATAACGGCACTGCCACGCTGACACTTACCGCCACGGCACCTGCCCCTGTTACCTTGACCGGCGGCGATCTTATTCTTAAGCCAAATCAGACCGGTACCGTCACGCTTAGCTTGCCCGCCACACCCCTGGCAGCGGGAAACTATTCCGGGCAGGTAAACTTCGCCGGCGCTAACGGAGCGCTTCACGTGCCTTTCGTGTTCATCGTGGGGGACCATGTTGCCTATAACGCGGTGATCCTTGCGGGCGATAGCACTGTGGGGAATGTGGGCACCGTGGTCCCTGATGGCGAAATCGCCTTCCAGGTCACGGACCAATACGGAGCCCCTGTAGAGAATCTCCCCGTCCGGTTCTCCGTTTCGCGCGGCGGTGGCTCCCTCACGAAATCCGATTCCGTCACCAACGCGTTCGGAATCGCCACCGCGGTAGCAACGTTGGGGCCCAATCCGGGTGCAAATGTGTTTGTCGGCATAGCTGGCGGCCTCACCGTCCGCTTTGAGGACGATGCCCGCGCACAACCCACCATTGCTGAAACGGGCGTGTTGAACGCGGCAAGTTCCGCACTGGGAGATGGTATTGTGCCGGGGTCTTACATTTCCATTTACGGCAGCGGCTTGAGCGATACCACAAACGTTTCACCCACGCCAACGCTGCCCCTGGCTCTGGATTCGGTGAGCGTCAGCTTCGATGCGCCAGGCGTGAGCCTCCCCGGACGCATTTATTACGTAAGTCCCAATCAGGTCAACGTACAGGTGCCGTGGGAGCTTGCAGGCCAGACTTCCGTGCAGATCAAAGTTTCTATCGATCAGTCTTCCGGAACGCTCGTCACCGTCCCGGTAGCTCCAGTTTCGCCCGCTCTGTTTGTATATGGCCAATCGCAAGCCGCCGCGCTGGATGAGAACGCGTCACTGGTGGGCACCGCGAATCCGGCGCGCCGGGGAAGTTTTGTCAGTCTTTTCGCCAATTCACTGGGCCCGGTTTCCGTCACGCCCGGCACGGGTGATCCGGCGCCTGCTACGCCTCTCTCGGTTACCACAAATCTGCCGGTCGTCACCATCGGCGGCGTCACCGCCAAAGTGCAATTCAGCGGCCTGGCTCCAGGCTTTACCGGTCTGTATCAGATCAATGTCGAAATTCCAGCCACGGTGGCCGCCGGGTCACAACCCATAACCGTTGCCATTGCGGGCGTGGTTTCACCCGTCGCGCGGATAGCGGTCCAATGAACGCAGTCTTATACTGGCTAAAGTGATGCGCCGGGTCATTTTCGTTCTCTTGCTTGTCTTGGAGGCTGCGGCCCAACGGCCCCGTCTTTCCCGCAAGCCACCCGCGGCAGACGATTTTGACGCGAAATCCGTAGATGTGACCGGCTTGGTGACAGCGGTAGAGCCGAAATCCTTAGTGATCGACGCCTCAGACCACCGCCTGCTTACTTTCAAAGTTGAAAAATCAACGCGAATGCCGCCTGCTGAACTGAAAGCTGGCGATTTCGTGCGTGTGCAGGGTACTCAAGATAAAGAGGCGTTTCTGACCGCGAAAGAAATTTCACTCGAAAAGCCGCCCGCTAATCTGGAACCCACCCGGCGGTCGGTTTCGACCCCTTCCGATGACTCGGCACCTGCTGTGAACCAAGCGAAGACGCAGGAGCCGGTGATCTATAAGCCCGCCAAACCTGACCCGGATGATGACGGCCCACCCCGTTTGCGCCATGGCCAGCCGAATCCTCCCCTGGCAAGACCTCTGCCGCCAGAACCGGCGGATGCGCCCGTGGAAAAACAGATCGCGAAAGCTGAATCTATTCCTGTCGCACAAGAGGACACTCCGGCACCGTCTGCACCGGCCGCAGCGAGTTCAAGTGCGGCCTTAATCGACCGTGCACGCGAGTGGGCGCTCTCCTTCACGGCCGGTTTACCCAACTACGTTTGTCAGCAATTCACCACGCGCTATCTGAAACTGCCTGGCCAGAGCGGCTGGCAGGCCAAAGATGTTGTCAGTGCCAACGTTGTCTACGAAAACGGCAAAGAAGATTACCGGAATATTGCCATCAACGGCAAAACGCAATCGAAAAAGATGGAAGACCTGCCTGGGTCCTGGTCTACCGGTGAATTCGGCACCACGCTCCGCAGCCTGTTCCATCCCGGCCGCCGTGCCGCTTTCAAGTATGTAAAACAAAGCCAGATTACCGGGATGACCGCTTCCGTTTATGACTATTCCGTAAAACGGGAATATTCCGATTGGCGTATTCAGCTTGGTGGCCAAGCGCTCATCCCGGCATACTCAGGCCGAGTTTGGATTGATCAGAAGACCGCGAAGGTCATCCGGATTGAAATGCAAGCCGACGAGATTCCGGTCGATTTCCCCCTGGACAAAGTGGAATCCTCCAATGATTACGGGCTTGTCCGCTTAGCAACAGCCGATCAATTTATGCTCCCGCTTCACGCCGAAACACTCAGTTGTGAGCGAGGTTCCTCTTTTTGCAGCCGCAACGCCATCGAATTCCGGAACTATCGGAAGTTCTCTGGCGAAGCGAATATCACCTTCTAAATTCTGTAGTGCTCAAGCCCACAAATCCTACTTTTGAAATTTACCAAAAATGGTTGCAATTCCAGTTTCAGTATTCTATTATTGGAATCAAGCCGGGGAGATAACTCCCACCAAAGCGAGACAACCTCAAATCAAGACCCCTGAAGCAAATCTCCCCGGCGCCCGTAAGGGTTTTTATACCTGTTAAACTCCTCTAGTTGAAACTCACCGTTTTAGGTTCCACCGGCAGTATCGGCACCAGCACTCTCGACGTTGTCCGCAACAACCCCCACTTATTCGAAATTCACGCTCTGGCTGCAGGCCGCAACCTGGATCTTCTGGCTTCTCAGATCGAGGAGTTTCATCCCGCACGCGTCACCGTGCCTGAACCGGATCGTCTGGCCGAACTGCTGCATGCGCGCGGAGTTCCGCTTCCCGATCTTTCCGGCAGCTTGGTTTCTATCTCCACCGATTCAGAAGTGAACGCCGTCATGTCGGCAATCGTAGGGGTTGCGGGCCTGGAAGCAACTTACGAAGCCGCCCGCGCGGGAAAGCGAATCGGGCTTGCGAACAAGGAATCATTGGTTTCCGCCGGTGCTCTGGTCATGAGCGCGGTGAGGGCGTCTGGTGCCGAACTGATTCCAGTCGATAGCGAACACAACGGCGCGCACCAGTGTCTGCGCGCGGGCAAGCGCAGCGAAGTCACGCGTTTGCTGCTCACCGCCTCCGGTGGCCCCTTTCGCACCACGCCTGTTGAACAGTTCGCGGCTTTAACGCCGGCGCAAGCTTTAAAGCATCCAACCTGGAGGATGGGCAACCGCATCACGATAGATTCCGCAACTCTCATGAACAAAGGTTTCGAAGTGATTGAGGCCTGCTGGCTCTTCGATTTCAAGGCGTCAGAAGTGGACGTCGTGGTGCATCCACAATCGAAAGTTCACGCGATGGTGGAATATAATGACGGTAGCGTTGTGGCGCAAATCTCCGCCACCGATATGCGCATGCCCATTCAATACGCGCTCACCTGGCCCGAACGCGCCGCAGCCCCTGTCCCGAAAATCGATTGGCGCGAATCCCACACCTGGACCTTCGAAGCACCGGATTTCGAGCGCTTCCCCGCCCTGCGGCTTGCCTACCGGGCCTTCGAAGCGGGAGGAACCGCCACCTGCACATTAAATGCGGCGGACGAAGTGGCAGTAGCGGCATTTCTCGAAGAACGTATCCCTTTCCCCGCAATCGCGTCCACTATAGAAGAGACGCTCAGGCGCGTTCCCATCCTGAAGGCACACTCCGTTGCGGATATCCTTGATATAGACGGCGAAAGCCGGGCAATGGCGCGCCAGATTATTGCTGCGCGAAAGGTTTAGACGGTTATGGCGGCACTCCACAATATCGTTTGGCTGCTGGTTCTGATCGGGGTCATGATTCTGGTCCACGAACTCGGCCACTTTTGGGCTGCACGCTTTTTCAATGTGCGCGTGGATGTTTTTAGCTTCGGTTTCGGTCCCCGGCTCTTCGGCTTCAAGCGCGGCGATACGGATTACCGGCTTTCCGCTGTCCTTTTTGGCGGCTACGTAAAGATGGCGGGCGACCAGCCGGGGGAAGAAGGCGCCGACGATCCGCATGGGTTCCTGAACAAGCCCCGCTGGCAGCGGCTGATCATTGCGGTTGCCGGCCCGGCCATGAATATCCTGCTTTCCATCGGGATCCTGGCGGGTCTTTTCATGGTGCATTACCAGAAGGTTGTGCAGGATGGCCCCTCGGTCATCGGCCATGTTGAAAAGAATTCCGCCGCCGCGAAAGCGGGCCTCGAAGCGGGCGACGTAATTACCCGGTTTGACGGAAAGCGCAACCCTAGCTGGGAAGACATCACGCTTAAAACGGTGGCGAGTGCTTATAAAACACTGGACGTGAGCGTGGCGCGCGCCGGGCGTCCCATTGACGCGCGAATCACACCGCTATTGGATGAAAAAGAAGGAATTGGCGAAGCGGGCTGGGACGAAGATGGGCCCATTGAAGCCTACAGCGTATCGCCCGGGATGCCCGCCCAGAAGGCTGGTATCGAAGCGGGAGATTTGCTTCTTTCGATTGACGGCAAGCCGGTGCGGAGCCGCTACACACTGCTTGAAAGCATTCGGCAATCCGGCGGCAAGGCCGTTATCGTTGAAGTGGATCGCAAGGGCAAAAAGCTTTCGTTCCCCGTTACGCCGACTTTCTCCAAAGCCGATGGCAAGCCGCGCTTTATGATCGGCGTGGCCCCGGATCTAAAGCGCAACATCTTCAGTGGCAAGCTTTCGCTTCCTGACGCACTCTCGGAATCCGTTAGGCAGAACACGAAGAACGCGACGCTCATCGTGGGCTTCTTGAAAGGCATGATTGAACGAAGACTGCCAGCGAAATCGCTTGAAGGCCCTATCGGAATTGCCCGGCGTTCGGGCGAGGCAGCCAGTCAGGGCCCTATTGCCTTCCTGGCGCTGATGACGGTTGTCAGCTTGAACCTGGCGATTTTCAATCTGCTGCCGATTCCCATTCTGGACGGCGGCATGATCGTGCTCCTGCTCATCGAAATGGTGATGGGCCGCGACGTCAGCATGGCCGCGAAAGAGAACATCCTCAAGGTGGGGTTCGTCTTCCTGATGATGGTCGTGGTTCTGGTTTTATATAACGATATTTCCAAACTGATTTCATAGCGGGAAATGACAGAAAAAGTAGACCTGAAAACTCTCTCGGTCCGGGAAAGCGAACAGGTCGAATGGAAAGAGAGCGTTGCCGATACAGACGACGTCGTCAAGACGCTTTCGGCATTTGCAAACGATTGGGCTAACCTTGGTGGCGGCTATGTAATTTGCGGTGCTAAGGAACAGAAAGATCAATACGGTTTTCCAGAGATCTGCTCGGTGGGCTTAAGCGCTTCCCAAATCAAAGAAGTTGAAAATAAAGTAATGGCTGCGTGCCGGGATCGTGTTTCACCTTCCATCACACCTCTCGTCGAAGAGATCCCGACGCAATTTCCTGACCGGCGGATTCTTGTTTTCATCATGCCGGCTACACGCTCCGCTCATCTTTTCCGCAGCCGGGATGACGCACAAAAATATTTTGTAAGACTGAGCCGCGAAACTCGTGAAGCCAGAAACGGCCTCCTCCGAGAGTTGCTCGTTCGCAAGAACGTGGTGGAAGAATGGGACCGCCGCCCGTGCTTAACAGCCACCGTGAATGACCTGGATTTGCTGGCCCTACGTGATTCTCTGCAGCGAATGAACGTGTTCCATCCTGAGTTGGGCGTCGAAGATTATCTTTCGGAAAACAAACAGTTGAGCGCGTTGGTTCCACCCTTGTGCTTTCGTGAGCCTCTTACCGGTCTTCTCAGGCCCCGGAACTTCGCCATGGTCCTCTTTGGCCGCAACCTTCAACTCCACATTCCAGGAGCGTATGCCCTGTTCTCCAGATATCCCGGCGTGGACCGTTCCGAACCGCATGCCGAACGTACCGAGTTGACGGGCACGCTTGTAGACCAAGCACGGCGCATGGTCGAACTATTGGATTTTCAGTCTTATGTCGTGTTCGATAAGACGGACCGGTCCTCGCCGAACGCGGTGAAATATCCGGCGCAGGCTCTGCATGAAGCGATGGTCAATGCTCTAGCCCACCGCGATTACGAAGTAGCGGATCCAACCCGGGTAACAGTTTTTTCCGATCGCATTGAGATCGTTTCGCCCGGCTCCATTCCGTCCGGTATTTCGCTAGACGAACTGCGAAGCGGGCGCGCTCCCGCAAAATGGCGGAATCAGAGCTTGGCCTGGTTCCTGAACCGCTTGCAATTGGCGCAAGCAGAGGGGCAAGGGGTTCCCACTATATTCCGAACCATGCGCGAGGAAGGATGTCCGCCTCCGCGGTTCGAGGCCAATGAAGTCCGCGTCATTTGCGTGCTTCCCGCACACCCGCGTCATGTGCCTCAACAATCCCTTTAGCAGAGCGGGATTGCATCTTTATCTTTAAGATTGAGGAACCGGCAAGCCTTCACACTGCATCTGGTACGCTGAAACGACAGCGCATGGATTGTACCTGTATACGCCAAACGGAGTTGCCGGGCACAACCAGTCTGTTCGCCGACCTGGTCTATCGCCCGGACAAAACCGCTCGATTTTTCGTTCCCCCCACGGACAATTTTGCTTTTCCAGACGATCGCCGTGCGAAGCTGGTCAGCGCTCTGCGCGAGCAGAATCCACCCGGTCCTCTTCTTGATCTTCTTGCGCAGCCTGGCACGGTGGCCGTCGTCACCGGTCAGCAGGTGGGCCTATACTCCGGGCCGGCATACACTATCTACAAAGCGCTCACCGCCATCAAGCTCGCCAGCGACCTGACGGAATCGGGTACGCCAGCCGTGCCGCTTTTTTGGCTCGCTACGGAAGACCATGATTTTGCTGAGGTAAACCAAGCCTGGGTCTTCGATTCACAATTCACGCCGTCACTCCTCCAGACCGCAGCCCTTCCCCACGCCAATCAGCCCGTGGGCGGCGTGCTTACCGGTGCGCTCGATTTCGGTGCTCTCCGCCATGCACTAGCCGGGCTGCCCTTCGCGGATGAAGTTGCTTCGCTGGCGGAATCTGCATACTCGCCCGGTACCACCTTAGGCCAAGCTTTTGGGACGCTGGTTCGCAATCTCTTAGGCACTCACCAGATTTTGCAGATCGATCCGATGGTGCCCGCCATTCGCCAGCTTGCCGCGCCAGTTCTTGCGCAAGCCGTCGGTGCCGCCGATGATCTGACAGACGCTCTTCTGGAGCGCAATCGCGAACTAGCGGACGCCGGCTACCACGCTCAAGTTCACGTGGAAAAACAGACCGCGTTGTTCTTTCTCCTGGAACACGGCAAGCGGATTGCGCTGCGCCGCGAAAATGGCAAATACGCCGCGCAAGGCCGCACCTTCTCGCCGGAAGAGTTGCAAAACCGCGCAGCGGAGCTTTCCCCCAACGCGCTGCTGCGGCCTGTGATTCAGGACTACATGATTCCGACCCATACCTATATCGGCGGTCCGGCGGAATTGTCTTACCTGGCTCAATCGAGCGTGATCTATCAGCGGCTCCTCGGTCGCCAGCCCCATGCCGTGCACCGCGCCGGATTCACGGTGCTGGATCAACACAGTCATAAGCTAATGCTTCGGTACGGCTTGACCCTGCAGGATTTTTACCCGGGAGGGCAGGCTGTACGGGAACGCGCCGCGCGAACCTTAGTGCCCCCCGCGCTGAATTCCCGGATGGCGGATACGCGCACAAGTACCAGTGCCGCGCTAGCCCGCCTGAAATCTGAACTTCTCCGCTTCGACCCCACCCTCGCGAAAGCGCTCAATCGTTCCACGCGCAAAGTGGAATACCAGTTGAGCAAGATAGAGGCGAAAGTGGCGCGCCAGACCATCCTGCGCGATGAGCGCGCCTCAACAGACGCACGCATGCTGAGCAATCTGATTTTTCCGCACCGGCATCTCCAAGAACGCTTCTATTCTGTCCTGCCTTTAATCGCGAAACACGGATTCACATTGGTGGATGAAATCTATGGTCAGCTTCAGCTCAGTTGCCCGGATCACCAGTTAGTGACCATTTAACTGCCGTTAACCTGACTGCTGTTAACCTGAAACGATGGCGCCAAACTCCGTCAAAGAAGCACTCAAGGCAGGCAAGGTTCAATTCGGTTGCGGGTTCTGGCAGCTTCGCTCGCCGGAAGTGGCGCGTATCTATGCCGCCGCCGGTTTCAATTGGACTTTTATCGACACCGAACATGGCGGTTTCGATCTCGAAACCGTGCAGGACATCTGCCGCGTCGCGAACCAGACATCGCTCTGCCCGCTGGTGCGCGTGCCCGATTTGCAGTATCCGCTCATCGCTCGCTCGCTCGATTGCGGTGCGCAAGGCATCGTGTTCCCCCGCGTGGAATCGCCTGAACTGCTCGCGCAAGCAATCAGTTGGGTCAAGTTCCCGCCCGTCGGCGTGCGCGGCTATGGCTTGACCACCATGCACGCCAATTATGAACCCTTGGGCTTTTCCGAAATCCTGGAACAAACCAACCGCAACACCATGGTGGTGATGCAGGTGGAAACGCAACTGGCGGTGGATCGCCGTGAGGAACTGCTGAGCGTTCCCGGCATTGATGCCGTGCTGATCGGCCCCGCGGATTTATCTATCTCACTCGGTGTTCCCGGCGAATTCGAACATCCGAAGGTGGTGGCTGCCATGGAAGCCGTGCGCGATACCTGCATCGCCAAGGGAGTCGCTCCGGGTACTCATACCCGGTCCATGAAACTTGCGAAATTTTGGCGGGAGCGCGGTATGAGATTCCTCGGTTGCGGTAACGAGACCATCATGTTGCTTGATCGCGCAACCGAAATTATCCAATCGCTGTCTTAATGCTTTGATGCTTCTTTACTTGCCTTACCTGTTGTTGCTGGCCGCTGCGCTGGACCCTGCTGAACAAGCCGCCCTGGACCGTATCAGCGCGTTGAATATGAAGGCAAACTTATCTTTCCTGGCCTCGGACGCGATGGAAGGAAGGGACACGCCCTCAAAG
>JAYTGM010000193.1:0-6090 GCA_043733425.1 Terriglobia bacterium | reverse complement strand
GCAGGGAACTTAGCAGAAGATACCCCCGGCATTCGTGGCCCGAGAATCCGCTGTGAAGGTGCTGCGGAGGCGCTGAGGGCGCGAAAACGGACAGGTTTCGCGGGTCCTCAAAAGCGGTCACACTGGCAAAGATAACTCTATTTGGTTTCTTTTGTTGCGGTTACGCGTCACTACTAAGTGAGAGCGCACCCGTGCGGTGTTAAGTTTGTGTCGGGAGAGTTGATTTGTGAACGCCCCGCGGAGGAATTACACGCTGAAACACAAGCCTAAGAAAGAGCTGATGCCAACCGGAAGCGTTGCTGAAGCGGTGTCGGCCGCAATTGCGGCTATGACTAACAAGTTAAAAGAGGGTGAAGTAAAGCCGACAGTGGGAGACTTCGTCCGCTTGCTCGAATTGCAACGAGACTTAGTACACGAGCACATTAATCACATTAAATTGACATGGGTCGACTTACTGAACGAGACGGAGTACACCACCGAGATATAGTTTATCAACCACTGCCTTCGCAGCGGGATTTTCATAAAAGCAACGCTCGGTTTAAGGGCTTCTCCGGGCCGATTGGATCGGGTAAGAGCCAGGCTCTATGTCATGAGGCGATCAGGCTTTCCTATATTAATGCAGGCCGAACAGGCCTTATTGGCGCACCCACGTACCCCATGCTGCGAGACGCAACGCAGGCCGCGTTTATCGAGATCCTGGAGCTTAATGGGCTACCGTACAGTTTCAACAAGAGCGACGGCGTGCTCACTATGCGAGACAGTGGCTCGCAAATTCTTTTCCGCGCGATGGATGAATTTGAGCGGCTTCGCGGAACTAACATTGCCTGGTTCGGGCTCGACGAACTGACTTATACGCGGGAAGAGGCCTGGCTAAGACTTGAGGGCCGCCTGCGAGACGCAAAAGCGAAGCGCCTTTGCGGATTCGCCGTATGGACGCCGAAGGGATTCGACTGGGTTTATCGCAAGTTTATTGAGGGGAATGCGGCGGAGCGGTACGACGTAGTTCGGGCCGGGGCTTTCGAGAACCGGCACATCCTGGACGCGATTCCAGATTACTACGAACGACTAAAAGGAAGTTACGACGAATCCTTTTTCTTGCAGGAAGTTATGGGGGAGTATTTGAACGCCAACGGCAAGCGGGTGTATGCGCCATTCGATACACAGCAGCACGTGAAGGCACTAAAGCCGCTTCCGTATCTGCCTATTTGCTGGGCTCTGGATTTCAACGTGAACCCGCTGTGTTCTGTGGTGGCTCAGGTAGATGGCGACGTTGTAAGGGTGCTGGATGAAGTGGTTCTCAATGGTGCCTGTACGCAGGAAGCTTGTGACGAATTCAGTAAACGCTATGGCGGTCATGTAGCTGGTTATTCAGTGTACGGCGATGCGTCTGGCCAAGCACGCAGCACCAAGGGCAGTACGGACTTTGAGATTGTGACGGCTCATTTCAAGACGCATCGCGAGCGCATGACATTCGAAGTGCCGAAGCACAATCCATTTGTGAGAGACCGCGTGCAAGCGGTAAACGGGAAGTTGAAATCGGCCGCGGGTGAAGTAACACTCGAGATCGATCCCAAGTGCAAGGAGTTGATCAAGGACTTGGAACAGGTTTCTTACAAAGAAGACGGGCAGGAGATAGACAAGAACAAAGACAAGAAACGGACGCATTCTTCAGATGCGCTGGGTTACTTGATCTATTCAGTGAGAAAAGCGGCGGTTACGTTCGGGGAACAGTCAAACAGGATTCTTTAGACACAACATGAGCATGCATTTTATCAATCGGGAACATCCGGAATACACCGCGCAAAAAGCGATGTGGCGCAAATACAGAGACTTGTATGCCGGCGGCGAGCAGTTCCGCAATCATGCGTCAGAGTACTTGATCCGCAGAGCAAAGGAACCGGGGGAAGTTTACCTGGAAAGACTGAGTCGGGTATTTTACGAAAACTATGTCGGTTCCATTATCGACTGGTATGCCGCAACGCTGATGCGCCGCGAACCCGTACTGCAGATGGATGGCAAGACCGAGACTACCGGCGCTTTTTATCACCAATTCGTGCATGACTGCGACTTGCGGGGAACGAGCCTGACTGAGTTTTTCAGACAGCGGGCTGCACAAGCGATGGTCTATGGGCGGAGTTATACGGCAATCGAGTTTCCCGTGGTGGACGCTAGCGCAGCAACGCGAGCGGAAGAAGACGAACAGGGCCGCAGCCGGGCTTATCTGGTGGATTACACTCCTGAGGAGGTTATCAATTGGAGTTACGACCCACAGGGACGGCTGGAGTGGGTGGTGATTCGGACGCAATGTTTAAAGCAGATTGGAGTTACCGACTCCGACTGGAATAAGGAACTCCGGTGGGTCTATTACGACCGGCAGCAATATCGAATTTACACACAGGAAGCGAACGCGGGAAGTTCCGAGATTGTTCTAACGAGTGAAGGGCAACACGGCCTGGCCGGCCAAAATCGCGTTCCGCTATTTGAAATGCGGGTGAGCGAAGGGTTATGGCTAATGAATAAAGCGGCACTTCTGCAGTTGGAACATTTCAACAAATCGAACGCACTGGCTTGGGCCCTCACCATGGGCCTTTTCGCCCAGCCCATTGTTTATTCAGACAAAGAATGGAACCAAATTACCGGAGAGAGCTATTACATACAGCTCGCTCCTGGAGACCGGTTTGGCTGGACTGAGCCTGAGGGGCACGTTTTTCAAATCGCATCCGATAATCTTAGCCGGCTGAAGGACGAAATTTACCGGGTTAGTTATCTGATGAACCAGGCCGGCGGCCCGCAGGCGACCACGGGGCAGAGCGGGATTAGTAAGCAAAGGGACTTTGGGGTGACACAAGAAATTCTGCGTAGCTACGGCGACACGGTGAAAGAAGGAATCCGGCAAGTGTTGGAGCAAGTGAACCTGGCGCGGCAGGATGGGTTGCGGCTGGATGTATCGGGCATGGACGAATTTGACATCGGCGATTTCGGTACTGAATTAGACGATGCGAAGAGGCTGCTGGATTTGGGTATCCAGTCAGACACCATGAAACGGCAGCTGTTTAAGCGTCTGGCGATGAAGTATTTTTCTGATATCCGACAAGATGTGAAGGACCAGATTGTTGCGGAGATCGACGCGAGTTTTTCGAGTGTGAAAACCGGGTAAGAGGGAGGAGGAACAGTGGACGAATCGGTCAGAGACGGAATGGATGTAGAAGCAATTGTGCAGCGGGCCGTACAAGAATACATGCGGCAGGATGTGTCAAAGAAAGAACCCGCCTATAAAGCGGAATTAGTTGAAGAGCGGCGGCGCAGAGAGCAGTTAGAGAAACGGTTGAACGAAGTTGTAGCGGAAAGCCAGCGCAACCGCAAAGTGGCGGAAGAAGCCGAGCGTAATTCCGCGATTCGAACGGAACTTCAGCGCTTGGGCGTAGCGAAAGTGGACCTTGCTTACCGCGCCGTGCAAGACGGAATCTTTCGCACGGAGGATGGCCGACTTGTGGCCAAGACCGAGCAGGGTGAGGTGGCCGCTAAGGAATACCTGACCAGCTTCGTACACGAGAACCCTGAGTTTCTGCCAGCGCGCATTACGGGCGGATCTGGCGTTACAGGGAATCAAAAGCTTCCAGCAGGTGGGCAGAATGCAATCGATATCGACAAGATCAGCCCGGCAATGGACAAAGCGGAGTTAGACAGAGTGCGCCAGGAGATTGTCAAGATCGCCACGCAAACGCTGAAAAGCGCGTAAGTACCAGCAAAACAATAACTAACACAAAAGGATTAAACAGGAGAGAGATGCCATCTATTACATCAGCTAATGTAGCGAACGCGATTGTGAAACTTGTGGCGGCCGATGCGCTGCCGGCCCTAGTGGGAAACCTAGTTATGGGCAACCTGGTGAACCGGGATTACGAGCCGAGTCTGGCCCAAGCAGGAGATACCGTTAATGTGCCGATTCCACCGACGCTGGTGGCGAACAACATTGCGGAAGGCGGTACAGTCCAAACGCAAAACCCTAGCTTGGGAAATGCGCAGATTGTGCTGAACACCCACGCGGAAGCGACCTTTCAGATTCCCGATATCACCAAGGTGCTGGCGGTTCCAGACCTGCTGAAAGTTTATATGCAGCCTGCGGTGGTTGCGATCGCGGAGAGGATTGAGAGCGATCTACTGGCGCTCTATGCTGGATTCACAGCGAACACACCGCTTGGCACACCGGGAACTCCGATTACCGAGGCAATGCTCGATGCCGCCGAAACCGCCCTTTTTCAAGCGAAGCTACCGGCAAGCGAGCCGAAGTACCTTGTGGTGGATGCATCGACTTATTCGCAGCTGCGCCAGATTCCCCGCTTCAGTGAATTTCAGACGGCGGGCGAAGCGGGTTTGCGAACCATTGTCGACGGCACGATTGGAAAAATCAAAGATTTCTACGTGTTTCGGAGCCAATTTGTATCGAAGACTGGCAGCGCGCCAGGTGCAATCCATAATCTTGCGTTTGCAAAGAATGGTCTTGGCTTAGTTGTTCGCCGCCTGCCCCAACCGCTTCCCGGAACCGGTGCCATTGCGGAATACGCTGAGCTTGGAAGCTTTGGCATGCGGGTGACGATGAGCTATCAGCCGAATACGCTAGCGCAGCAGTTCACCGTAGACGTACTGTACGGCACCGCAGTGCTTCGTAATAACTTCGGCGTCCAGGTCACCTGTTAACCGTAGTAATTTCGGCGCGGCACCGCTCATTATTTGGCCTGCGTTTACGCGCAGGCCTTTTTTATTTCAGGTTTGAGGGAGACACACAAGTGGATTTACGTTTGTACTACAGCAAGATTCGCGAAGTAGAAAACACGCTCACCTGCCCGTACGTGGTGGTGGTCAGTCTGGCGACATCCGACGGGGGAAAAGCGGGCGTTCTGACTGAAACAACCCGGCACCTTGCCGCCAAGCAGATTGCAGAGGGGCGAGCACGTCCTGCAACGGAGGACGAGAGCCTGGATTTTCACGCTGACAATGCGGGAAAGAAGCGCTTGCGAGAAGAGTTAGATGCCATGAACAAGGTTCAGTTCGTGATGATGCCCCAAAAGCATTCATCGAAATCAGCAAAGGACTAAGCAGCATGGCCCTTTTCTTAGATGGACCCAGCGTTACGGTAGACACTCTTACTGAATACGATTCGAATGTTCTTTCCGTAGCGGCGTCAGAAGGCATCAACTTAACAACCAAGATCTTACTCGCTCAGGAATCAATGCATCTAGAGATCATCCGGTTGCTGCGCAGAGGAGAATTCTCTGACATGACTTCTCTGTGGGGACAGGCGCGCGGAGTAGATCAGGTCGTTTGGTCTACCGCAATGCGGGTTTGGCAGGTATACCGATCTCTAGGTTTGATCTATCGAGATGCATATTACAGCCAGTTGAACGATCGACACCAGGCGCGCGCGAAAGAGTACGACATGTTAGCTAACACCGCACGGCGGGAGTTTGTAGAGCATGGCGTTGGACTTGTTTCACTACCTTTGCGGAGGCCCCCACAACCCGCCGCAGCACTGGTTCCGGCGGCAGAAGACGGCGGTACCTACTACTTTGCGGCAAGTTACGGAAGCGAAGCGGACCAGGAATCGGCTGCCTCCGCAATTCTCTCCGTCGATGTTGCTGACGGAAACGCGGTTGATCTTACACTTGGGCCGGACTCCGCGACAGGGGCTAGCGGCTGGAATCTATACGCCGGGAGGGCCCCGGAGCAGATGTTCCGGCAAAACGATAGCTTGATCGACCTCTCTTTAGATTGGGCCTATTTGCCCTCGTCAGCCGTGACGAGCGGAGCTCAGCCGGGACCGGGACAAACACCGGATAGGAACTGGCCGCTTCACCGCTACTTGCAACGGGGATAACGATGATAGAGATCAGCAAGACGATCACGGAGTATGTTGCTTTACACTTGAGTGCGGCCCATGGGCTGAACTCTACATTATTACTGCTAAGGCAGACAGATAGTCACTCGCCAGTAGACATTCGCAGTTTCATAACCCGGAATGTTTCGGCCGAACTACTCGAAAAGGCAAATCAAGCGGCCTACCCGAGCATGCTGATTTATTGCGAGAAATTA
>JAYTGM010000192.1:0-6094 GCA_043733425.1 Terriglobia bacterium | reverse complement strand
CGTTCATTGAAACCGAACATTTGCTCCTCGGCTTGCTGCGTGAAGATAAAACTCTGGCGAATCGTTTCCTCCGTTCTCATGCGGCGGTTGAATCCATTCGGAAGCAAATCGAAGGCCATACCACTATCCGGGAGAAAGTCTCCACTTCAGTTGACCTGCCGCTCAGCCACGAATGCAAACGCGTCCTAGCGTATGGCGCGGAAGAGGCCGAACGTTTGAGCCACAAGCATATCGGCACAGAGCACCTGCTGCTGGGCCTGTTGCGGGAAGAAAAGTGTTTTGCGGCGGAAATTCTTCATGAGCGTGGATTGCGGCTATCCACCATTCGTGAAGAGCTGCAACGTTCGCAATCGGAGAAGGTTTCCTCCAACCGCCCGAAAGAAAGTTCCCTTCTGGCGGAATTCAGCCGCGACCTGACGCAATCCGCCATGGATAACGCGCTTGATCCGCTGATTGGCCGCGATTACGAATTAGAACGCTTGGTGCAGATTCTATGCCGCCGCACGAAGAATAATCCGGTACTGATCGGCGAGCCTGGCGTGGGTAAGACGGCTATCGTCGAAGGTCTGGCACAACGGATTGCGGAAGGTGACGTGCCGAGTTTCCTGGCCGATAAGCGGATACTTTCCCTTGATCTTTCGCTGATAGTCGCCGGCACCAAGTATCGCGGGCAGTTCGAAGAGCGTTTGAAAACCATCATGAAAGAGTTGATGGAAAACCAGAACGCTATCATCTTCATCGATGAGCTTCACACTCTGGTGGGTGCTGGCTCGGCCGAAGGGTCGCTCGATGCCGCGAATATTCTGAAGCCGGCTTTGTCGCGCGGTGAGATTCAGTGCATTGGGGCCACGACACCGGCGGAGTTCCGCAAGTCGATTGAGAAAGACCGTTCGCTGGAACGGCGCTTCCAGGCCGTGAAAGTTCCCCCGCCATCAGAATCGGATGCGGTGAAGGTTCTTTTCGGGATTAAGGACCGGTACGAGAAGTTCCATGCAGTGGGCTACACAGATGAGGCGATTGAGGCTGCTGTTTATACTTCAAGCCGCTATATTCCAGACCGGTATCTTCCAGACAAAGCGATCGATCTGATTGATGAAGCCGGTGCACGCGTAAAATTGCGTGCCACTACGCTGCCGAGCGACCTGGCGGACATTCAGAAGCGCATCAAGTTCATTGTGCATCGGATGGAAAACGCAATTGCGAACCATGAGTTCGAGAAGGCGCGGTTCTATTCCGATGAAGAACGCAAAGAGCGCGAAAACATGCGCCAGTTGCGTGAGAAATACAACTTGGACGATACGTCCACCGGCGTCGTGACCAAGGACGATATCGAAGACGTTGTGGCCCGCTGGACCGGGGTGCCAATGACTTCCATCAAGGAAGAAGAAATCACCAAGCTGCTTCGCATTGAAGAAGAGTTGCACAAACGTATCGTCAGCCAGGACAAAGCGATTTCCGTTCTGGCCCGCGCGATTCGGCGTTCCCGTGCCGGATTGAAAGCATCATCACGTCCTGCTGGTTCGTTCCTGTTCCTAGGCCCCACGGGCGTGGGCAAAACAGAAGTTGCGCGTGCGCTAGCTTCCTTCCTGTTCGGAAGTGAGAAGAGCCTGGTCCGCTTCGATATGTCTGAGTTTATGGAGAAGCATTCCGTTTCGAAGCTGATCGGTTCGCCTCCCGGATATGTTGGCTATGAAGAGGGGGGCCAACTCACGGAACGAGTGAAGCGCAACCCGTATTGCATCATCCTGCTGGATGAAATCGAGAAGGCCCATCCGGACGTTTTCAATATTCTGCTGCAGGTTTTTGAAGACGGACAACTCACCGATGGCTTGGGCAATACGGTGGATTTCAAGAACGCGATCATCATTATGACTTCGAACCTGGGAGCTCGCTTCCTGGAGAAAAGGGGCCATCTTGGCTTCCAGGCTCCAGCGATTGAGGGCATTCCCGGCAAGCTGGAAGAGATGGTGCGCGGCGAAGTGAAACGTGCCTTCAACCCGGAGTTTCTGAACCGGCTGGATGACATTATTCTGTTTACGTCCCTAACTGACGATGATCTGATTCGGATCATCGACCTGCTTGTGGCGCAGATCAACATCAATCTGGTTTCGAAACAGATCACGATCCGGCTCACTACGGAAGCCGCGCGTTACATTCTGGAGAAAACGGCATCGGAACGCAGTTACGGCGCCCGTCCGCTCCGCCGGGCCTTACAGAGGTACATTGAGGACCCTCTCTCGGAAGCTTTGATTCAGGGCGCTCTTCCGCGCCCTGGCGAACTTGAGGTATATCTGGGCGACACGGGCATTTTCTATCGCTCCATCGGCACGCCGATCGCGATTGAAGCCAAGCTTGAAGAACAACTGGTACCCGCGGGCGACGTAGCGCCTGAGCCGGTACCCGAACCCGCACCCGGAACGCTGCTGTTTACGTTCTAAGTTGCAAGCAGGGGCGATGCAAAAACTGCTGGCCCCAATCGGCAACAAGAGAGTAAAGCAAGAATCGCCTAGCGCGGTTTCGCGCGAGGCGATTCTTGCTTTGCAGAGATCGTATGACCTCGATCTCACCTACACGTCGAACGGGATTGAAGGCGATACACTGACGTTGCGTGCAACAGCCGAGGTGCTTTCAGGCTCACTTTCGCTTGGTGGCAATCCACCTGGCTGGAGACTCTTAAGCCCGCCTCTGGACCAGAGGATGGATAGCCATTCCACGCTTTTCTCTTAAAGCGTCTTGATGAGACGCTCCGAGGGTATCTCAGCGTATTGCAGAACTTATAATCCCAAGCCGCCGGCTACGGATAGAATCTGGCCAGTGATGTAATCGGGAGCAGTCAGGAAGAAGCTCACGGCGCGCGCGACTTCATCTCCTTCTCCGCCGCGGCCTGCGGGGACTTGGCGGATCAGCGATTCGATCCGCTCATCTGTAGATCCGAACGGGATTACACCCGGTGCCACGCTGTTTACCGTGATTTTTGGTGCCCAGGCTTTCGCCAGCGCCTTGGTCAGCATGATCACTCCCGCTTTCGAAGCGCAATAGTGAGCGTGGTCCGCCCATGGGCGCAAACCACCCAGGGAACTGAGGTTGACAATACGGCCGCCCTCCGGCATCCGCTTCGCGGCTTGTTGGCAACAGAAAAATACCGCCTTCAAATTTACTGAGTGGATATGGTCCCAATCGGCTTCGGTGATTTGCAAAGGGTCAAACTTGGTGAACCTGGCTGCGTTGTTGATGAGCGCGTCGATTCGTCCGTAACGTTGATGCACTTCCGTGAAGAGGCGTTCGATTTCACTGACATGTTCCAGATCGGCCTGAAATTCTCCTGACGTGCGGCCATGGCGCGCCACCAGCCAGCCTTCCTGTTCCAGGCGATCTGCTATCGCAAGCCCGATGCGTTTCGCTGCTCCCGTCACTACCGCTACTTTTTTCATCCACGCTCCGCCAGGACCACTCCCGTGAATATCACCGCGCCGCCCGCTACCATAGACACACTTAACGATTCACCGAGCCAGAGCACCGCCATCAGCGAAGCCAGTAATGGCTGCAAGTATGAAAATGCCGAGACACGCGAGGGAGCCAGGCGCCTGATTGCATAGTAATAGATCATGTAGCAGAGAACGCTCGCAAATGCAGCCATGTAAAACACACAGGCCCATGCCTTCACCGAAATTCCCGTAAGCGTAGTGAGGCGCGCCTGCCAAACGGTGACCGGCAGCAGCACGATGGCGGACCCGACATACGCGAAAGCATTCACTGTGATCGCGTCGAACTGAGTTGCGGACCGCTTGCCCATCACGGTGAACAGCGCAAAAGTGAGCGACGCGAGGAAGATGAAACAATCGCCGAACACGGTAGGCGCGCCCGAATGTGAAGACTGTAATATTGCGACTCCCCCGATTGCAACAGCCATGCCCGCCACTTTTGAAACGGTGATGCTCTCCATCTTTAAGGAACCCGCAATCAGCAGAACCAGCACAGGCGTGAGCCCCAGCATGAGAGCGGCGTGCGCCACGGTAGTGGATGAAAGGCCGATTACGAAAAATAATTGATTCAATGCGACGCCAAAAATGCCGAGCCCGATGAGCCGCACTATATCGCGCGACGCGAGGGGTGCGTGGGGCCTCAGCAGGTACACCGGAAGGATAATCAGCCCGGCGAGGATGGAGCGGATACCCATGAGCAGCAGGGGAGGGAACTCCCGAAGCGCGATTTTGGCGACGATGAAATTGCCGCTCCACAGCAGCACCATCACCGCAATTAGCGGGTACAGAATCAAACGATCGATTCCTCGCGAACGGTGATGTGTTTAATGAAATCGTGATCGATGGCGTAGCCGAACCCGGGCTCATCGCGAATGGCGATTGTGCCTTGGGGAGAAACGGTGACCGCTGGCTCTATGATGTCGCGGGCCCAATATCGCGAACTGGCGGAGACGTCACCGGGCAGGACAAAATTCGGCAGCGTGGCAAGAGCGATGTTATGAGCGCGGCCAATGCCCGCTTCCAGCATGCCGCCGCACCACACCGGCACACCCGCGCGGGCTGCGACGTCGTGAACCAGTTTCGCTTCGCGGAAGCCGCCCACACGGCCCAATTTGATGTTGACGATCCGGCCCGCACCTAAACGCAACGCCTGCTCTGTCTGATGGGCGGATCGAAGGCATTCGTCCAGGCAGATGGGAGTTTCAAGCTCTTTTTGCAGCGCGATATGGTCAAGAATTTCATCATGAGCCAGCGGCTGCTCAATCATCATCAGGTGGTAAGGATCGAGCTGCTTCAGGAGCGCGATATCACTCAATGTGTAAGCGGAGTTGGCGTCCACCATGAGGCGGATGTTTGGGAAACGCCCGCGCACCTGCCGCACTACGTCCACGTCCCAACCTGGCTTGATTTTCATCTTGATGCGCTGATATCCCGCAGCCAACTCAATCGCGATTTTTTCGAGCAACTGCTCCACGGAATCCTGAATGCCGATGGAAACGCCACAGGGAATTTCACGCCTTGCGCCGCCACCGATATGCTGCCAGAGCGGAATGCCCAACTGACGTGCTTCCAGATCCCAGATGGCCGCTTCCAGGCCGCCCCGGGCCATATTGTGGCCGCGAATGTGTCCCGTCAGACCGGCTGTATCGTTAGCGGATTCCAGTGTGTGCTTCAAAACGCGAGGCGCCGCATAATCCCGCACCAAGGGCCACGCCGATCCGGTCCATTCTTCGTTGTAAAACGGGTTCTCGCCAGCGGTAACTTCACCCCAGCCGGAAATTCCCGCTGCTTGCACTTCCACCAGAATGATGTCGCGCTTATATGTGCGCCCAAAGCTGGTCTCAAAAAAGTGGACCAGAGGAAGCTGAATCTGGCGCAAGATTACTCTTTCTATGTTGATGGCCATTTTGAAAGTAAATAGATGCCGTGAGTGGGGCTGCGCTCAAAACCGGTCACGGCGAGCCCGCTTTCGAGACACTCCTGAAGCCGGTCGCTGACGCGCGCGTGTTCGGCATGAGCCTGATCTGGATCCAGGGGAACGGGGATGCGGTCTTCGACGGGCAATCCAGGCTCCGGTTTGCCGGTTAATACACCAGCCACACGCGCGGAGGACATCCACCATTCGGCGGTACACCGGTCCGTGGGAAGGCCGCGGTGCAAATGGCTGGTGGTGAAGCCGTATTGATTGCGAACGAAACGTCTAACGATGGCCCCTAAGCGCTCGATGTTGAAATAAGCGTTCTTCACCTCCAGGGGGTCAAAGGTCCATTCCATCAGATCGATTCCGCGCGCCAGAGCATCCTCCCGTTGACGCAGCTTCAACATTCGTCCGATGCCCAGATTGCGATGAGTGGGAGCCACGCCCAACATATGGCTGTGAAGATAGGCGCGCGCGCCCGGCTTAATGCCGGGTATGGCAAGACAAAACCCGACCATGCGCTCGCCATCATAGGCACCGAAGGCCTGGCCGCCGATTTTGGTCGCAACAATGAAGAGCCGGGAGGGAAGCAGGTCTACATCTTCAAATCCCCAGATAAATTTCTGCAGGGCCACCGCCGTGCGCATGTGCTCTGGCGTTATCAGAGGACGTATTTCAATCACTGTTTCGCTTC
>JAYTGM010000191.1:0-6118 GCA_043733425.1 Terriglobia bacterium | reverse complement strand
CGCTGCTGTGGCAGGAGCCACGGTTCTGGTGACTAACACGGCCACGAATGCAGTGGCAACGCTGACCAGCAACGACACCGGGTATTACGAAGCCAATTTTCTGATTGCGGGAAATTATAGGGTTACGACACAGATGAGCGGCTTTAAAACGGCGGTGCATTCCGGGATCGATCTGCCGCTGAGCACGCGTGCGGAAATTGACATGGTGCTTGAAATCGGCGCGGCCGCGGAGACGGTCAGCATCACCGGCGAAGCACCGCTGGTGGACCCGAGCAGCCTGAGTTCCGGACGGATTTTCGAGAACCGCAGTGTGATGGATCTGCCCACGTTTAACAACAGCCCGTTGATGTTGATCAAGCTTGCGCCGGGTATTGAGGCAAGCCCGAACCGGCGCTATAACGGTGTGAACGCGCTGGGGGGCACGGGTGAAGCGCACAACGTAGGCAACGTGGGCGGCAATGACTGGTCTATCGATGGCGTGCCCAACGTGGGCAACGGCTATGCGGCGGCGTACCTTCCGTATTCGACAACCATCCAGGAATACAAAGTGGAAACGCAGAACTTCGACGCCAACCTGGGCCATTCGAGCGGGGCCATTATTTCTATCATGACCAAGGCGGGCACCAATTTATTTCATGGCGATCTGACGGAGCAGCACTGGCAGCAGCGGTGGAATGGTACGCGGTTTTTCGTGAAGCAGCAGTTCTATCGCTCTATCGCGCAAGCTCACGCAGCAGGGAACGATGCTCTTGCCGACCGCATTGCGAACGGCCCCATTCAGCCCTCGGGCCATTCGAATAACTATGCCGGCGCGGTTGGCGGACCGATCATCATTCCTAAGGTTTACAACGGTAAAGACAAGCTGTTTTTCTTTTTCAGCTTTGATGGATTTCAAGACCGCAAGACCACTGAAAGCACATTCAATCACACGCTGCCAACACTGCTGGAACGCCAAGGCGATTTTTCGGATTTGCTGAGTGTGAGCACCACCAAATATCAAATTTACGATCCACTGACTGTGCGCCCCGACCCGGCGCGGCCAGGACACTTTGTGCGCAACCCATTCCCCGGCAATATTATTCCGCAGAGCCGAATGGTGAACCCGACATACGCCACGTATCTGAAGTTCCTGCCGACGCCCAATAACCTTCCCGCCAGCAACAAACTGGAACCGCTGAATGATTACGTTGACCCCGCCGAGCCTTACAACTGGGCTTACAAGGCGTTTGCAAACCGATACGATTATGCGCTTTCCGAGAAGCACCGTTTCTTCGGCCGTTGGAACTGGCTGCAATATCGGGAAGACCGCCAGGATTGGACTTACGAAACGGCGCGAGGCCTGCAAACCAACGGGGTGAACCGAAACAACATTGGTATTTCAGCCGATTACGTTTATACGCCCACGGCCAGCACCATTTTCGATTTTGAAGCGGGCGCAAACCACAATCAGGAGGGCAACATACTGACGCAGACTGCGCTGCAATATACGCCCAGCAAGGTAGGGCTGCCTGGATATCTGGATGCGAAGGCGGGTGCGAACCACGCGCTGCCCATTATGCAGTTCGCTGGTTATGACACCTTGGGCCAGGCTGTGCCTGCGTTTACCAACTACGAAATTCTTTCGCTGAAGGGGAATGCTTTGCACATTCGCGGGGCCCACACTTTCCGCGCCGGAATCGATATCCGCGATCACAGGCGAAATGCGGGCGACCCCGGCATTACCTCGGGCCAGTTCTCTTTCACGAATGCTTACACCTGCCGGGAAGACGATTGCCAGACGCAGGCAGGCACCATCGGGCATAGCTGGGCAGCTTTCCAGTTAGGGTTGCCGACAACGTCCAGCATCGATACGAACGCGAATTACGCGTTCTCAAACCCTTACATGGGTTGGTATGGGCAGGACAACTGGCGCGTATCTTCCAAGCTTTCGATCAATATCGGGCTGCGGATGGAATATGAGTTTGCGCTGAAAGAACGTTACAACCGTTTCATCGGCGGGTTTGACCCCACGTTGCAGCTACCATTCACGGGGCTTGCCCAGGCAGCTTATGCCGCAAAGCCAATCCCGGAACTGGTGGCGTCTTCATTTAATCCGGTGGGCGGGTCATTCTATCCGGGCGTTGGCGGCAACGGTGTCCGGTATCCGGCTGGTCAACTGATGTTCCTGCCGCGTATTGCCGTGGCTTACCAATTGAATCCGAAAACGGTGATCCGTGCGGGTTATGGCGTGTACTACGACACCCTTAACGCACAGAATCAGGCACCCGATCAAACCGGCTTCAGCCTGCGGACGAGCAATGTGTCGAGTAACGATTTCGGACAGACGTTCACGTCTGGTAATCCGCGGGCGGGTATATCGCCTTTGAGCGATCCGTTCCCGGTGCGTGCGGACGGCACGCGCTACGATGCGCCCGTCGGCAACGCGCTCGGATCCGTGGCGAAGGCGGGGAATGGCTGGACGTTCCTTGATCCGGATTACAAACGGGCGCGGCAACAGCGGTGGCGGCTGGATGTACAACATCAGTTCGGCGCCAGCATGGTTGTCTCGTTTGCTTATGCAGGAATGTCTTCGAGCGATCTTCGCATTACGCGCCGCGTGGACGCGCTCCCAGCCCAGTACTGGAACACGACCAACGTGCGCAACGACGCGCTAGCAAGCAATCTGAACCAGAATGTGCCGAACCCCTATTTCATCGGCAACTTTGCCTCGCTGCAAGCGTCGAACCCAACGGTGTATCCGGCACTGGCGTCGCGGGCATTTTTCACCAGCCCCACCATTCGCAAGAATCAATTGCTACGGCCGTTTTCGCAGCTCAATACTCTGAATGAGACCGGCCCCTACGGATCTTCGAAAGCCCATTCCTTCGAAGCCGTCTTCCAACGCCGCTTTGCGCAGGGCTTCACCCTGAATGCGAACTTTACGGGCCTTCGCGAACGCGATCGCGATTATTATTTTAACGAGTTCGACGCGTCACCGAGCTACCGGCAAAGCAACAACGGAACACCCTACCGGCTAGCGGCGACGGGCATTTACGAGCTGCCATTCGGAACGGGTAAGGCGTTTGCGCAATCGGGAGTTTCGAATGCAGTTCTTGGCGGCTGGCAGATCGCGGCTGCTTACGAATGGCAGCCGGGGCCACTGATCGATTGGGGCAACGTGTTTTATAACGGAGACCTGGCGAACATCACCAAGGGTGAGCGCACGCTGGACCGGTGGTTCAATACCGATGGATTTGTGCGGGATTCGGCTAAGGTGCCCGCTGCATTCCAGGCGCGTGTCTTTCCGCAGCGCTTAGACGGCCTTCGGGCGGATGGATTGAACCGTTTGGACACGAACATTCAGCGCACATTCAAGATCCGCGAACGGGCCAACTTTCAGCTTCGGTTTGACGCACTGAATGTCGCGAATCATTCGCAATTCGATGCGCCGAATACGGACCCGACCTCCACCAATTTCGGGAAAATCGTGACGAATACTTCCAGCACAATGCGCTTTCTGTTGATTCAGGGGAGGATCCGCTTCTAGGAAAGCGCAGGATTCTTTGATATTCTCGCTACACACTCTCGCGTTACAGTTTTGAGGAACCCAGTCATGTCTCAACGTCTTGCTATAGCCTTGTTTGCAACCGCCGCGCTTTACGCGCAAGTTCCGACAGCCGACCTTTCGGGAATTGTCACCGACAGCACCGGAGCTGCCATCAGCGGCGCGGCCGTTACAATCACCAACACGGGAACTGCCGCGGCCCGTACTTCCAACACGAATGGAGAGGGTGGGTACAGCTTATCCTCCTTGAACCCTGGCAGGTACACGATGCTGGTGGAGGCCAAAGGTTTCAAGCGCGCTGAACGTAAGGACATTGAACTTCAAGTAGGGCAGGCTGCGCGGCTGGATTACACGCTTGATATCGGCAACGTAAGCGAGACCGTGGAAGTGAGCGGTGGCGCGCCGGTGCTGGAAACCGAAAATGCCACGGTTGGCACTGTGATTGAAAATCGCCGCATTGTGGAACTTCCGCTCAATGGCCGCAACTATCTGCAGCTTGCCTCGCTTACGCCGGGCGTCACCACGAATGGGCCAGCATCTTCGCAAGGCCAGCAGCGCATGGGTGGCGCGCGCAACTCATTCGCGCTGAATGTGGCTGGGCAGCGCACCAGTTTCAACCATTACTCTCTTGATGGCATTGAGAACACCGATCCGAATTTCAATACTTACGCGTTTCTGCCGTCAGTGGATGCGCTGCAGGAATTCAAGGTGGAAAGCGGAACTTACGGTGTGGAATATGGCCGTGGCTTGAGCCAGGTGAATGCCACCACAAAGAGCGGCACCAATGAATTTCACGGAGTGCTTTTCGAGTTCCTCCGCAATTCCGACCTGGACGCGAAGAATTTCTTCGATTCCAAGATCAAGCCTATCCCGCCCTTTAAACGCAACCAGTTCGGTGCGACTCTGGGTGGCCCTGTTTCGATTCCGAAAGTCTTCAATGGCAAGAACAGGCTGTTTTTCTTTTTCGATTACGAAGGCCTGCGCGAACGTAAGGCGTTGACGCAAAATTTCAGCCTGCCGCCCGCGATCGATCGCACAGGCAACTTTTCTTCGTACAGCACGATTCTGTATGACCCGCTGACGCGCGTGCTGGATGCGAACGGGGCGATTGTTTCGCAGCAGGTATTTCCGGGCAATGTGATCCCGGCGAACCGGATTCAGAAAGCGTCACAGATTCTGTTGCAGCGTTACTTCCCGTTGCCCACTGGGCCCGGCTACAACAACAACTTTATTTCAAATGAGGGGCGGCGCAACGATGGCGATCAGTACACGGGCCGCGTAGATTACATCCAGAATTCCGCTTCCAGCTTTCAGTTCCGCTACAGCCACGGCGGTGACAACGGCTATCTGCCGCTGACTACGCCAAACCTTGGCTACAACAATAAGGTGATTGTGAATCAGGAAGTGCTGACACATATTCTGGTGCTTGGCTCAAACAAGGTGAATGAGTTCAAGTTCGGTGTGAACCGGCTCACGGCGGCGAACCAACAAGGATCGGCGAACACGCGCAACGTTGTTGCTGAGTTGGGGATTGGCGGCATTCAGACCGACATTGCCGCTTATTGGGGTGTGCCGATTGTACAGTTCGGCGCAGGCCTCTCTGGCGTGGGCGAATGCTCCGATTGCCCCTTCATCAACTACGACACTACGTTCCAATGGACCGACAGCTTTGCCTGGACCAAGGGCAAGCACTCCTTCCGCTTCGGCACGGATGATCGGCGCACCCGTTATAACCAGATTGGCGCTGTGGTTCCCCGCGGCCGGTTCACGTTCGGCGGCACGTACACCAGCGCCACCGGCTCCGGTGTTCAACCCCAAAATGCGATAGCGGATTTTTTGCTGGGCTACATTCAAAATGCCGAAGGGCAGACCGGTGCACCGATTGCGAACTTCCGTAGCTACTCACTGAACTTCTACGCGCAGGATAGCTGGAAGCTGACGCCGCGGCTAACGATGACCTACGGACTGCGCTATGAATTGGAGCCGCCTTTTGCCGACAAGCACGACAACATCGTGAACATCGATTTTCATTGGGCGAACGACAAGCTGCCGGTGTATGTCCGCGCCGGTTCCGGTGACCCCTTTGAAGGCAACCCGCCGTTCAAGCTGCCTTCGAGCGTTCCCTACGTGCGCGATGGCCGTTTTGGTAACCGCGCGTATCGCACCGACTACGCGAACATCGCGCCACGCATCGGTATTGCATACAGCGCCGACGCGAAGACTGTGATCCGCACAGGTGCTGGCATTTATTACGTGCGTGACATCGGTAACGCGCAATTTGATCTAGTTCGCAACGCGCCGTTCACCATCAGGCGCAATGAGGTTGCTTCTTCAAATCTGATTCCGTCGCTGAACTATCAGGTGCCGTTTGTGCAGACCGGCGCTCCCAGTTTCATTCTGGCCAATCAGTACGATCAGAAGACTCCGCGAATCTACCAGTGGTCGTTCGGTATACAGCGCGAACTCTTCGATGGCAGTTCGTTCGAAGTTTCGTACCTTGGCTCTTCCGGGAACTATCTGCAACGGCTGCAAACCTACAACACCGCCGCGCTGGGACCGCCCACCAATATCAAT
>JAYTGM010000190.1:0-6119 GCA_043733425.1 Terriglobia bacterium | reverse complement strand
CTTCGCCTCGCAGGTCACTGGCGCGAACGACAGGGTGACGCTGGCGTTGATGGGGGGCCGCAATCAGGGCCGCGGCGATGCATTGCGCGCCATTGAAGCAGGCGGACAATTCAAGACATTTTGCGATCTGGATCAGGGAATTCTCGAAAAGACCGGCGCCGATCTGAATGCGAAACAAAACCGCATGCCGGGTTTCGAAATAGATTACCGGCGCGTGCTGGACGACAAAGAGATTGACGCGGTAATCATCGCGACGCCAGACCACTGGCATGCCATCCAGATGATGGATTCCTGCGCCGCGGGGAAAGATGTCTACTGTGAAAAGCCGCTTTCCCAAACAATTCACGAAGGTCACGCGATGCGGGCCGCGGCGCGAAAGCATAATCGCGTGGTACAGGTGGGCACCCAGCGCAGAAGTGGTGAGCACTTCAAGAGCGCTGTCGAATACGTTGCGTCCGGTAAGCTGGGCAAAGTTCCGCTCATCAAAGCCTGGATCAATCAGGTGCGCCCCAGTATTGGCCGCCCGCCCGATACGGCACCGCCCGCGGGTATCGATTACGATCGATGGCTGGGTCCCGCGCCTCTGCGTGCCTTCAATGAAAATCGCTTCCATTACAACTGGCGATTTTTCTGGGATTACGGCAATAGCGAACTCGGGAACCAAGGTATCCATGTGCTGGATGTTGCGGTGTGGGCCATCCAGCTCATGCACGGCTTTGAAAACTTCCAGTGCTTGCCCAAGCGCATCTCATCTATCGGCGGCATCTACTGGCTTGACGATGCGAAGGAAGTGCCGGATACCGAAGTGGTGAGCTATGACTACGGCCACACTCTGCTGAATTTTGAACTCCGCAGTTTCGCGGTGGATCATATGATGCCTGGCAAAACTAAGGCGGCCACAACGGATTTCTACACTGCTTTTTACGGCACCGAAGGCACTCTTCTGCTGGGCAACGCCGGATGGGAAGTGCATCGCAAAGATGGCACCGTGGAACCGAAGGTGAAAGCCGGTGCGATGCTCCACGAGGCCAATTTCCTTGAGTGCATCAAGAGCCGTGCCAAGCCTCATTCCGATATAGAAATCGGTCGCCTGAGCACCACCTTATGCCACTTGGGCAACGTGTCTTACAAGCTGGGCCGCGACGTGAAGTTCGATCCAAAAACTGAAACATTCCCGGACGACAAACAGGCGAACGCACTGCTGAACAAGCAATACCGGAAAGGTTACGCGCTCCCTCAGGTCTAACTATTTCTGCAGCACAAAGTTGCCCACAATCAGCGCATCGATGCCCGAAGAATAGAAGCTGCGCACTGCATCGCGAGGCGTGCAGACTAGCGGTTCACCGAACAGGTTGAACGATGTATTGTACAGAACGGGCAGACCCGTACGCTGCCCCGCTTGGTGAAGCAGCTTCCAGTACAGCGGGTTATCTTCCTTGCGGACGGCATGAACGCGGATCAGATCGTCACCCAGCAGGGCGGCCTGGAATCGCTGCTTGTGCTCTGATTTGACGCGCCCAACCGTCGCAAGGTGACGTGCGTTGGCACCGATTTCGAAGTATTCCGCGGCAAGCTCTTCCGGCACCGATGCGGCAAATTTGCGGAACGCTTCGCGATGCTTGATGTACGTGTTCAGGTTCTCCGTCGAATAAGAATCGAGTGGCGAAGCCAGAATACTGCGGTTCCCCAACGCGCGCGGCCCGTACTCCATCCGGCCCTGCATCCAGGCCACAATCTTGTTCTCCGCCAGAGCATCGAGCGCGCTCGCGATCACTTGATCTGTAGTTTGCATGTACCGGAAGCTAAGCTTGCAATTTTCAAGCACCTGCTTGATTTCTTCGGGACCGAAACTTGGCCCAAGACAGTAGTTGCCCGCGTCTGCATGCTTGCCCAGAACCTGAAGCGCCGCTCCTAAAGCCAGACCGGCATTGCCCGCGGCGGGCTGAACAAAAACGTTGTAGCGCTGCTCAAATTCAGAGACCAGTAAAGCGTTGTAGGCAAGGCCGCCGGCCAGGCACAAGTTGGTCGCTTCACCCGCGTACGCCAGCGCCATTTTCGTAACGGCAGCCTGCAGGCTGCTGGCGATATCAGCGGGAAGCGCACTCCCCAAATCGAGATCCGCACCTTTGGCGGCATCTTCAAACAAAGCCGCATACTGCGGCGTACCCGAAGTGGAAAGCCACTGCACCTTGTGTTCATCCGCGCCGGCGGTGAACCCCAGCAGCGTAGTGACACGGCTATACAATGCACTCAGAGAATCTGGACGGCACCATGCCCGCTCCAGCGTAAACCCTTCACCGGTATCCCGCGGCTTTCCGTTAAATTGGCAATCGCCGTGGCTGTCCAACATCATCACCACTGCTTCTTCAAATGGCGAAGCGTAGTAAGCTGACGCGGCATGAGCGTAAGCTTGGTCCACTTGCACAACCTGCGCGTTCACGAACCGCGCGGCCAATTGGCCCCAGATGGCACGATCGTCCGTTGTGATCAAAGCGATCGTCTGAATGTCTTCCGGCTTCAGGTTTCCTAGCCGGAGGCACTCCTCGATAGCCGCTTCAGGATACGGATTCGTCCCGCGCTGGCGCTGTACCTTTACCTGCTCAATTGCGGCTACTATTTTTCCCTCACAAATCAGCGCTGCGCTTCCGTTCGGGAGCAACCCGCCAATGCCGAGGATATTCATACCGCCCGCAGACGCGCTAACGCACGGTCCTTCCCGATAATTGTGAAGAGGTGAAATGCGCTAGGCCCCACCGATTGGCCGGTCAACGCCGCCCGCGCGCCGTTGATCAAAATGCCCGCTTTCAACCCGCGTTCTTCCGCCAGTTTGCGAAGTTCCGCTTCGATGGATTCCTCTGTAAATTCCGGCGCGGTGTGAAGGCGTGCACTGAGTTCCCGCAGCGATTCGCGAGCCTCCGGTTTATCCAGCTTCTCAAGCGCGTCAGCAGCCATCGGGTAATCATCCACAAAATAGGCACGCCCGCGCGACGCGAAATCGGTCAGCGTGAAGAAGCGTGTTCGAATCAAGTCCACTGCGTGTGTGAGCCACGGGTCAGGGAAGGGAACCGGCAGGCCTGCCGCGCTCAACTCCTTTTGAACGTAAGGCAATAGCGCCTCAATCGGCATCGAGCGCAAGTGTTGCGCATTCAACCAAGCGGCTTTCGCATCGATAGGATTATCTTCGGTGAAGTTCACCACCGCATTGCTGCGATTAACGCCTTCAAACGAAAATAGCTCGGTGATTTCCGCAAGCGACAACTCTTCCCTATTGTCTTTCGGTGACCAGCCCCGCAGCACCACGAAGTTGATGAACCCTTGCGGAAGGAATCCTAAATCGCGATACGTTGTGACACTCACAACCGGGCCGTGGCGGCGCTTGGAGAGCTTGGTACCATCCGGCGCGATCAGCAGCGGTAAATGCGCAAACAGCGGAGTTTCACCCCCGGCTGCTTCAAAAATCAAAATGTGCTTAAACGTGTTCGAAAGATGGTCCTGCCCGCGCACAATGTGGCTGATTTTAAGATCTAAATCATCAGCGCAACTGGCCAAGTGATAGGTGGGCATCTTGTCGCTTCGCAGCAAAGCGAAGTCCTCAATGTCGGCCGTCGATTTCGATTGCGCCCCGTACACCAGATCGGTGAATTGAACATGGCGCACTGTCGCGCGCGGAACTTTGAAGCGAAGTACAAACGGTTCTCCCGCAGCCGCGCGCAGGTCGGATTCTTCCGCACTCATGTCCCGCATGGCCGGGTCGAACAACCAGCGCTGCGATTCATCGTCCGATTGCCCTTCTTTTTCCTGGCCCATGGGCGCGAAATCACGATAGGCCAAGCCCTTCGCATGGATCTGGGCGGCAACTTCACGATGCAGTTCCAACCGCTCGGATTGCCGGTACTCTTCATCCCAGTTGAGCTCTAAAAATTGCAGGCCCTCATAAATGGAATCGAGCGAAGCCTGCGTGTTGCGCTCCACATCGGTGTCGTCGATGCGCAAGATCATAGTGCCGTTATTACGGCGCGCATAAAGCCAGTTGAAGATAAACGTACGGGCACTGCCAATGTGCAGAAAACCTGTGGGGGATGGTGCGAAACGAACCCTAAGCATCAACAGGCAAGTTTAGCGCGGCACGGCGGCTTGAAGTTCAGTGCTTCATTCAGCGCTTCACAGCAAAATCCCAAAGCTGCGCGTTCAGCTTGCCGGGCGTATACTCAATCACGGCATATTCTCCTGGCGCAAGCGGCTCTTTGGGCCAGATTTTATAAAGGCCGCTCTCCGTCATTTGCTTGCGGAAAATCTCGATAACATCCATTTCTTCCATAGCTTCGTTGGTGACCGGCAAGACCGCCACCCGCTCCGCAATCCGTACAGCACCTTTCGGAGTCAACTTGACTATGGTGAAACGCTGCTCGTCTGAAAGCTGAAGATAAAGATCCGGGCGATCCATCTTTACAATATTTAGCGAGTGCGGCTCTGGAATTTCCACAGTACCTTTCCCGGGCACCAGCGGCAACGGTGACATGGCTTTCAGAATCGAGCGCCCCTTATTGGAGTGGTATGTGGATTCGGCAACTTTAAAAATTTTCAACGTCTTGCCGTCTTCCAACATGTAAACGCCAGGGTCTTGCGGAATTTTGAGCACCTCTTCCTGCTGGGCGCGGACAGCCTTGTCCTCTTCGCTGATGATTCGTGTCTGTTCCGCGACGGCGGCGGCGCGACCGGCACGCTCAGCTTCCGTCTTCTTCAGATCGATCAAGCCGGTGGGCATTTCCTCCCAATCGCCGCGCTCCACGCTAAAGTACTTCACGCGGTCGCCAGTGATTTTGTACTCGCGTACCAGATGGTAGTTGCCGTCGTTCAAGTACAGTTTGAAGTTCGCCGCGTAACAGAGGACGGAGAACAACAGAAACGCGCTGAGAGTTTTCAAGCTGCGCCGCATATGTCTTTATAATAATGGCTGAATGGAATATCGGAAGCTGGGACGAACGGGGATCGATGTCAGTGGTATTGGGTATGGAGCATGGGGAATCGGCCAGAAGCAATGGCTGGGAGGCACGGACCATGAGGCGCTCACCGGAATCCGCCGTGCCCTGAAATTGGGATTAAACTTCATCGATACTGCGCTTGCTTACGGAGATGGCCACAGCGAACGCTTGATCGGCAAAGTTTTGAGCGACCACGCGCACAAGGTTTTCATCGCGTCCAAGGTGCCGCCGAAAAATCTAATTTGGCCCGCGCGTGATGGGGTGGGGATTGACGATGTGTTCCCGGGGGACCACATCACCGGCTGCACCGAAACTACGTTAAAGAATCTTGGATTGCCTTATCTGGACCTGCAGCAGTTCCATGTATGGAATCCCGATTGGCTGGGCCGCGATGAGTGGAAGCGCTCCATTGAAGATCTGAAAAAATCAGGCAAGGTGCACTATTTTGGTGTCTCCATCAATGATCATCAACCCGATTCAGCAATCGCTTTGATAGAGAGCGGTCTGGTGGATACAGTGCAGGTGATCTACAACATCTTCGATCAGACGCCGGAGAAAAATTTGTTCCCCGCGGCTCTGAAGCACAATGTTGGAGTGATTGCCCGCGTGCCGCTCGATGAAGGTTCGCTCACGGGTACGGTCGGCCCTGACACGAAGTTTCCCCCGGGGGATTTCAGGGAAAATTACTTTCGTGGCGACCGCAAGATTGAGGTCCGCGAGCATGTGAGTGCCTTGCTGGGTGATCTGCAGATGGCAGCGAGCGATCTGCCGCAGGTTGCACTGCGCTTCTGCCTTTCGCATCCGGCTGTGTCGACCGTAATTCCGGGGATGCGCTCGCTGCGCAGCGTGGAAGCCAATTGCAGATTCTCAAACCTTGGAAGGTTGCCGGACAATACGCTTGCCCTTTTGCGGCGGCATGCCTGGAACCGAAACTACTATTTATAAACCGGAAAGCAGATCGTTGGCCCGCGCCATTTGCGGTGCGGCCAGCGGTTTTTGCAGGAAACGGTACGGGTTCACCGGGTTGCTGCCAATGCGTACTTCGTAATGAAGATGCGGCCCGGTTGAGCGGCCCGTAGAACCAACCGAGCCTAATATTTCACCTCGCCGGACTTCCTGTCCTTCCGTTACATTGGA
>JAYTGM010000189.1:0-2144 GCA_043733425.1 Terriglobia bacterium | reverse complement strand
ACCGCGAGAGCTGCCGCTTCGTCCGGCGTGATCGCGCGGTTATAAACCCTCACCTCGCCGATAGTGCCGGTGAAGTTTTTACCGCCCGCGGCGCCAATACGGAACGGAGTGTTCGGCTTGCGAAGCGGCTCATTGTTTTGATCGAACAATATACGCGTTTCAGTCTGAACGCCATCAACGTACATGCGAACTCCGGCGGCCCGCCGTTTCCCGTCGTAAGTGACCGTTACATGTTGAAGCCTGTTCAGCGGAAGCGCGTTAGCGGATTCCACCCGAAGACCAAGGTCTGTCCAGCGAAAAATCAGGTGCAGGCGCAGCTTGCCATTCAGAAGAAACAGACTATGTCCCGACCCTTCAAAGTAATCGTCGGCATGGCTGAGGATACCCCCGTCGGAACTCGCCGGATTGATCCAGGCAGAAAAAGAAAACGGGTCAAGATAATTGAAATCCATTTTGTCCCCGGCACTTTCCAGAGGACGTCTGCCATCGAACTGTTCTTGGGTTGGACCCGAAGCATACACCAGGCCTTCTGCCGGCAAAATGTCCTGCATTGCGGCATTTTTGATTTGCTTCTCCCACTTGACCTGGGCAAGGCGAAGCGCCGGCTGGAGCTTGGCGAATGCAGCCCGGGCCCGCACCAGATTGCGATCAAGTTCCGCGAGTTTCGTTTCCTGATCAGCAAGCGGCGCTTTCACAAGCGGTTCTTCGTTTCCATAATTCCACGCGAATCCTTTCTCGTCGGGAATCTGGTTGAAGAAGGCGTAAAGGCTGTAGAAATCCTTCTGCAAAATCGGATCAAACTTGTGGTCATGGCAACGGGCGCATCCCACCGTGAGGCCCATGAAAACCGTGGCAGTAGTCTGGGCGCGGTCGGCGACATACTCGCTGCGGTACTCTTCCGGGATGATGCCGCCTTCTCCGCTGGTGCGCTGGTTACGGTTAAACCCGGTGGCGATTTGTTGCGAGAGCGTGGCGCTGGGCAGCAGATCACCGGCAATCTGTTCTGTGATGAAGCGGTCCCACGGCAGGTTTCGGTTGAATGCGTCAATCACCCAATCGCGCCAGCGCCACATATCCCGAGCCCCATCCGTCTGGTAGCCGTTGGTATCCCCATAACGGGCGGCTTCCATCCATCGAAAGGCCATGCGTTCCCCGTATCGGGGCGAGGCGAGTAACCGATCAACGGCGCGCTCATAAGCGGCGGGCGTAGGATCGGCCAGAAAGAGGGACAGTTCGGACGGGTCCGGTGGGAGTCCTGTTATGTCTAGCGAGACGCGGCGAAGAAGAATCGCTGGGTCCGCTTCCGGCGCTGGGTGCAGATTCTCGCGTTCCATACGGGCAAGCAGAAATCGATCGATCGGGTTGCGCGGCCATGAGGCCTGTTGCACCGAGGGCAAAGCCGGTTTACGGGGCGGCGCGAAAGACCAAAAGGGCTGCCACTGCGCACCTTCCGCAATCCAGCGGCGAAGCAGGTCTACTTCGTTTTCGTTGAGTGCGTCCTTCTTCGCATACGCTGGGGGCATGCGAATCGCAAGGTCTCTGGAGGACACACGCCTGATAATTTCACTCGAATCAGGGTTGCCGGCTACAATCGCACGGCGCCCCCCAGCGAGCGTGAGAGTGGTTGAAGATTCCAGGTCGAACCGAAGTTTAGTCTTTCGGTGGGACGCGTCGGGACCATGGCACGCAAAACACTTGTCCGATAAAAGAGGTCTGATATCCCGATTGAATTCGATCCGGTTTTCGGCACCCAACGCGGTAACGGAAGCTGCGAGCGCAAGTGGGAAGAAACGGGACCAAATGCCTTGCATAAAGTAAGTCTACTCTCTAGCGCGGAGTGCTCTTCACCAGATTATCCTGTAGATCGTAGCGGGTAGCGAACGCGGCTACCGCCTGGTCATGGGCAGAAAGTGCTCATAAAACGTCCGCGAGTGCGATCTAGCTAAAGCTTCTTTGGTCCCTTAGTATTTTCGTGAGCGCGGACTGAGGCTTCGTGCGCCGCTTGCGAATGGTCGTTTGCTAGTTGCGAGTGCTGCGTCGCTTGCTCGGTTTCGCCCTCTTCATGGGCCTTCGCTGCATCGCGGTGCGATTTCGCCGCCTCGTCGTGGTGCGTGGCAGCTTTGTGATGGTCGTGTTTAGGCATT
>JAYTGM010000188.1:0-6170 GCA_043733425.1 Terriglobia bacterium | reverse complement strand
TCTCAATATTCCGTTCAGGAATCATCGTCAGAAGATCAACTTCAACCCAAACTGAATCTGCCTGGGCGTAGTAGCCTGTGTCGTAATTAGCCCTGCCGATGGGCTGATTGAGGTACCTGAAAAAACTGTGGCGTTCGGTGTTCCCAGGTTGATCCTGTTCAGCAGATTGAAAAACTCGGAACGGAACTGTAAGGTAATTCGATCTGACAGTTCAATGTTCTTAAACAAGGACAAATCCACTTCCGCCAAGCCAGGTCCGTTATAAACTCCGCGGCCCACGTTTCCCCAAGTTCCCACGGCGGGCAGAATGAAAGCCTTGGGATTGAACCATTGAGACTGAGTACCCAGGATCACGGGTCCGCTAAAGGACCGATTCAGTGAAGGCCTGTCCGGATTTCTTGTATTGCCATCGCCAGACCGGTTCGAGCCTGACTGGGGCGTGAAAGGGAAGCCAGTCGAAAATGTGGCTATCGCATTCACCTGCCACCCGTTGATGAGCTTTCCTGCTAACCCGGTGGAGTTACTCATCCATTGCCTGCCCTTCCCGAAAGGCAACTCCCAAGTGGCGGACATGGTCGACTGGCTGGTTACATTCATAGCCGCCGGTCCCCAGTCCCTTCTGAGATCGTTCCGATCCATGACCATTTGCGCCTGGTTCTGGGCCTGGGCACCAGTGAGCCCCGAATTCATGTCAAGATTTTTCGACCAGCTGTAACCCGCCCGGAATTGCAGTCCGTGGTTCAGCCGCCGCGTGAGATCCAGTTGAAGCGCGTTAAAGCTGCTGTTCGCTTCGGTCATCCAGAAGAAAGCCGCGGAGAGAAAGGGGTTGGGCCGCGTTCCCACCGGAACGTATTGCGCACCTTGCGGTACGGTGGCCTTCGTCGTACCGCTGCCACCGGCGGTGCAGCCACGCGCATTGGCGCAGATCTGAGCTGGGATGGTGTTGGGATCGATGTTGAGAAGTCCGTGATATCCGTGCGAGCCGACGTAGGCCACCCTCAGGGCGGTGTTGGCGTCAAGTTGCTGCTGAACACTGAAATTCCACTCCTGGACGGTAGGGGTTTTCGCGTCGGCTTGCACGCCCTGGGGGGCGTACGTTGTGCAGGGCGCGGGAATCCCCGGACCGCAAGCGGCAGGCACTGGCGCGTTCGCGGCGATTGGCAGCAGAGCGGGTAACGAACCGGTGAATGTTGCGGAGCCGTTGTAGGGGGGAAGCGAACTAAGGAGGAAACTGAGTGCGTCGATCAGGGAGTAATATGTTCCGAAGCTGGCGCGGACTGCTGTCCTGCCGTTTCCAAAGACGTCCCATGCGAGACCGATCCTTGGACTGAACAGCCGCTTCGCGTTATTTGCCGTGAACGCCGAGTTTGCCACCCGCGGCGCGGTCAGCAGCACGCCCGTGGAATCGGTGATGTAGTTGGCTGCCCGCCCCGAGACTTCATTCCAGCCCGTGGTGAATTCGTGCCGGAGTCCCACCTGCAGCGTTAGATTGCGCTGAATCCGAATCGCATCCTGAATGTACCAGGCGCCGAACAGACTCCTCCAGCCCAACTCATTGTGGTTAAGCACAACCTGGAAATTTGTCAGTGTCCCCTGCAGGAACGAATTCAAAGTGCCGAACGTCGCAGTGCCCAGCCGACGCGAAGCGATGTCCTCATTGTCCTGGACCGGCTGCAGCCAGACACCACCCGTAATCTGATGAATGCCGTTGTTGATCTGTATGCTGTCGGTGTACGTAAAAAGATTGCGGCGATTCCACACACCCGCGTTGACGTTGCCTCCCGCTGTTGTAATCGCGGTCGCCACAGAGCCGCCGCCGATCACAACTCCGCCCGGGTCCGCCCCCTTGACGAAAGAAAGACTGGCAGGAAACGCGGTGAGCGGCGCAGAATCGTAATTAAACGCCGCCCGCGAAAATCCGGCGCGGAACGTATTGAGGACACTGGGCGAGAAGACGTGCGTTTCCTCGACGCTGGCCACCTGGGCGCCCAGCCGAAGTGCGGAAGCGAACAATGGATCCGGCAGCGGAATCACACTGTGGCCCTGATCGACCGTATAGGCCACCGACAGCCGGTCTAGTGCGCGCATGTTGTAGTCCGCTCGCGCCGTCCCGAAATCTTCAAACACCGTATTTTTGGGGTTGTAGTAGGCCAGCTTGGCCGCGGTCGGCAGGCCGTTTACCAGCAGTTCCGGACCGTTCGGCTTTGGCCACAGCGCCGTATAGGGGAGCATCGCCGGGTTCAGATTGGGTACCTGCGTATAGACGCCTGCGGCGTTTGGCAACAGGCCCAGGCGTGCCTGCTCATCGGGAACAGTGCTGACGTTGCTGACCGCCAGTGATTGCCGGTAACCTTCGTAATTACCGAACAGGAACAGGCGATCTTTTTTTACCGGGCCGCCCAGCGCGCCGCCGAATTGGTTTCTCCGGAAAGGCGGGACCTTTCCCTGATCGAAAATGCCGGGCGCATCCAGCGCGCTGTTACGGAGAAACTCGAAAACCGACCCATGTACCGCATTGGAACCGGATTGAGTCACGATGGCAACCTGACCTCCCGATCGTTTCCCATATTCGGCCCCATAAGCATCGGTCAGGAGATTGAATTCCCTGACTGCATCGATTCCCAGCAAATACCCGCTCACACCACCGGGCGTCACGGCTAGTTGACTCGTTCCGGTGTATTCAATGCCGTTCAACAGAAATAGGTTGTCGCCCGGACGACGCCCAGCCACCGAGAAGCTGTTGCCGTCGCTGGTCGTAGTGTTCGGGCTCTTCAGCGACGTATAGTTGACAGTGCCGGGGTTGAGCGCGATTAGGTTATCGAAGCTGCGACCGTTCAGCGGCAAATCTTTCACGCTACGCTCGCCCACCGTTCCTGCAACCGAAGCCGTGGTGGCATTCACCACTGGCGCTTCTTCCAGAACCGTCACTGTTTCCGCTACGTCCCCGACCTCAAGCCGAAGATTGACGACCGCTTCCTGTCCAACCACCAGACTGATTCCCATCCGGATTTCTGCCTTAAAGCCGTCTTTTTCGGCCTTGACTTCCTGCGGCCCCAAGGGCAACGAGAGGGCTCTGAAATTTCCCGCTTCGTCACTGGTAACAACACGTTCTGCTCCGGTCTCCAGACTTTTCACGGTGACGGTCGCGCCCCGCACAGTCGCGCCGGATGCGTCTTTTACTTGTCCGGAAATTGCGGCAGTCACCTGAGCAGCCGCCGGATTCACCGCACATACCAGAAAAACAATAAAGAGACTTAAGCAGGGAGGCTTCGCGCTTAACTTGGCTCTGTTCAAGAAAGTGGCTCCTTGCCGGTATGATGAGCCCCTCACGCTGTGCGTTGCCGGAATAAATCAAATGGCTCAAATTTCCCGTTCAGCAGTTGGCTCGTGTCCCGGAATCCTAGCCAGCCGGAGATCATGGTCGCGTAGACTCTCCTGAAATCCGTGGTGTGGATCAGGTTATCGCCCGCGTCCAGCTTCGTCAGGCTGGGAACCGTGCCGTACTGTCCGCCCTTCACGTTCTTACCGGCAACAAACATGAGATTGGCGGTGCCGTGGTCCGTGCCGAGATTAACATTCTCCGGAACGCGCCGGCCGAACTCCGAGAAGACCATGACTACTACGTCATCGGCGCGGCCAATCCGTTCCAGATCCTTCATGAATGCGGAAACGGCATCGGACGCATAAGTCAGTAGCCGCCGGTGCAGATCACCCTGGAAGACGTGCGTATCGAAGGCATTATTCCGGTATGAGGTGTAATAAAGGCGGGTTGGCATGCCGGCGTCAATCAGCGCCACTACCTTCGGTAAGTCGAGACCTGTGATGCCGTAATCGATCGGTGAGTGGTACTTTGCCCAAGCTTCCTGCACCAAAGCAGAGGCGTTCTTCGCGCTCCTGGCAGTGTCGAGAAGGAATCGCCGCGAAGGATTCTCTACCTTCGCGATATCGGGGACCGAATCGAGAACCTCACGCTCATCGTAGAACTTCTCCTGCGAGAACATAGCCGGATCGTCAAAGACCACAGGAACATGCTTGCGGCTGCGTACAGCCAGCGATTGCCGTGTGCCGATGTTCACGATGTAATTCGACGGCGCATCGGGAGCTATAGCGTCGGCCACACGGCCTACCCAGCCGTACGGCTCGCCCCTGTTGGGTGCCGCTGTGTGCCAGTACGCCATGGAGGTGAAATGCGAGAATGACGGATTTTCGTATCCACAACCATGGACTATCGCCAATTTGCCGTCCTTGTACAGACGCTCGAACCCAGCCATGCCTCCACTGAAACCGAAGTGGTTGTCGATGGGCCGGACGCCCTTCTTCGGAATGCCGAGATTAGGCCGGAGCTTGTAATAAGCATCGTCTCCGTAGGGAACAAGCGTGTTCAGTCCGTCGTTGCCGCCGGAGAGCTCAAGCACCACGAGGATCTTTCCATCCGCTTTGGCCTGCGCCGCCAGTGCCGCGGCCGCCTGTCCGAAGACTGGGATCGGCAGGCTTGCGCCCGCGCTCACGCAGACGCCATACATACCGGCACGCAACAGATCCCGCCGGCTTGACTGAGAGAACGAGAATCGATTCTTTTCCATGCGCGCTCCTTCGAAAGAGTACTTCAACCCAATTGATACTCCGGCTGGCTCATGATCAGGTGAAGGACTAGCCGCAGCGGATCCTCAAGATACGACTGAGCGATGGCGATGTCTGTCGTACCCAGTTCCTTATTCAAAAAGGCGATCAGTTTCCGCCGAACCTTCTCCCCCGGAGGGACGCGCATGAAGCGGTGGATCATGAAATCGACAACTTGCGTCGTATCCCTAGGATTTTCGGTCAGCACCATGCGCGCGAGGCTGAACTGCGCAGTGTCGCGCGGAATGGCCTTCACTCTTTCCATGGCCATCTGCGAGCCGCGAAAACTGCCGTAACGCGTGTTGAACTCCTCGTCCCGGTCCGCATTTTTGTTGGATTCCGCGATCTCGCCAGCTTTCGTGTCGTCCATGGTCGCCGTCGTGATGTCCAGGCCCCTGCGGATACGCTCAGCCACCCGGCGAATCTCACCACCTCCGGTGTAGCGATCCGGGGGCAGAAAACTGATATCGGGGAACAGGATGTCGCGCGCAAAGTTCCCACGCTCAAGCAGGAGGCCCGGCGTGATCCAGCTCTGGCCGCCTGCCCAACCCGCCACAGTCGGCGACGCGAAGATCTGTTGCCCCAGGGCTGCGGTCGCCGAATTGAAGTCCGGAACGCCTGGAACATTCTTGAGGCCGAGCTTGCGGTACGTCGAGACCGCTAGTTCCACGGGACTCTTGATCTGCGTGCCAACCGATGCCAGGCTGTAAAAATCGCGAGAGAGAAAGATCTTTTCAAGCAACGGCCGGATCTCGTAATGAGACTGCCGCAGCACCGCGCCCAGTTGCTTCTGCAGTTCGGGCGAAAGTTCCTGCCGGACGAAGTAGCGGTAAATTTTGCCTGCGATATATTCGGCCGTGCAGGGCTGCTCCATGATGATGTCGATCACATCGACGCCATCGAAGCGGCCGGTTTTCCCGAGCACGGTTTTCCCACCCTCGTCGTGCTGGGCTTTGTTGACGACGAAGCTCACATCCACAAAATTCCAGCCGGTGAAGGCCCGCGCAGCCTCGCGGATGTCCTTCTCCGTGTAGTTGCCCACTCCCATGGTGAATAGTTCCATGATTTCTCGAGCGAAGTTCTCGTTCGAGGCACCTTTCACGTTGACGCCCGCGTCCAGGAACGAAAGCATCGCCGGGCTCTGCGCCACAGCTACCGTGAGGTCTCTGAAATTGCCCAGACCTTGTTTCTGGAAGATCTCCAATTGTCCCAGGAGCTTCCGGTAATCGCGGACCTTAGCTTCGTTGGAGGCGAAGTGGCCGTGCCAGAACAGAGCCATCTTTTCTTCGAGGGGTCTCGGGCTGTCCAGCATTCGGTTCACCCACCAGTAGGAGACGCGATTGGTTTCAAGCGCGCTGGCACGCAGCCAGTAGAAGAATTCATCCACCACGGGCTGGAGACGGCGGTTTCCGCTAGGTTTGACCTTGATGCCCAGCGCCTCGCCCTTCTCCTTAGCTATGTCGGTGACAGCCGGGCGACTCGGAGGAAAGGGCTCAAGTCCCGGGTCGTGAATGCCGGAATGCTCGAACGATGGGAGCAGACTCCCATCG
>JAYTGM010000187.1:0-2161 GCA_043733425.1 Terriglobia bacterium | reverse complement strand
AACGGAAAAGGAAACCACGATCGACGATATGCCGGATACCGAGATGATCGGCAGTTCCGGCGGCATGATCGAAATTTATAAGACCGTATCGCTGGTCGCGCCGACAGATGCCACGGTGTTGATCGAAGGTGAGACCGGGACAGGCAAGGAACTTGTGGCGCGCATGATTCATCGCAACAGCCTGCGCGCGTCCATGCCTTTTGTGCCGGTGGATTGCGCGGCCATCGCGCCTACTCTAATTGAAAGTGAACTGTTCGGTTCCATGCGGGGCGCTTTCACGGGTGCCGATCGCGACCGCGTGGGCGTGTTCGAATCTGCCAACCGTGGCACGGTGCTGCTGGACGAAATCGGCGAAGTGGATCTGAACTTTCAATTGAAGCTTTTGCGCTTCATGCAGGCGCGCGAGATTCGCCCGGTGGGCAGTTCACGGTCGAAGCCCGTTGACGTGCGCGTGATTGCGGCCACGAATCGTAACCTGCAAAACATGGTGGATGCCGAAACTTTCCGTGAGGATCTCTGGTTTCGTTTGAATGTGGTGCGGATTGAGATTCCGCCTTTGCGGGAGCGGCGGGGGGACGTCCCGCTTCTGGCCAAATTTTACCTGGATCACTACAACGCGCGTTACGGGCAAAGCGCCAGGTTGATGGAATCCGGCGTGAAGATGATGCAGCAGCAGACGTGGCCAGGCAATGTCCGCCAGTTACAACATCTTGTGGAGCGGCTCGCGATTCTGGCTCCAGGCGGATTGATCTCCGGAACAGCCGTGCAGGATGCGCTGCAGGCGATGGAGCCGCGCGAGCACAGCGTGGAAACCTTGGCGGATGCGGAAGAAGACCAGATCAAGCGCGTGCTCTCCGCAACGGGTGGGAACAAGAGCCGCGCTGCGCAAATTCTTGGAATCGAGCGGAAAACGCTTTACCGGAAGTTGGACCGGATGAAAGTCTGATCGCAACCTGTACGCTTGCGCGCCGTGCAACGTCAGACGTTATACGATGAACGTATGATCGTTTCTTTTCGGTGCTCGGAAACCGAGAAGATCTACAAACAGCAACGCAGCAGGAGATATGGCAATATCCAACGGGCAGCGTTTCGGAAGCTCATCTTGCTGGGAACTCGCTCGAAGCCCTTCGTGGGAACCGGAAGGCGCAGCATGCCATTCGGATTAACGAACAGTTTCGTTTATGTTTTCTTTGGAAGAACGGTAAGGCCTACAACGTTGAAATCGTCGATTATCCCTAGGATGGAGAATGGAGCCATGAAAAGAAAGAAAGTCACTGACCCGGTGCACCCCGGGGAAATACTATTTGAAGAGTACATGAAACCGGCTGGCCTGACCATGAACGGCCTTGCTCTCGCTTTGAGAGTTCCCACTACTCGAATCAGCGGCATTGTTAAGGAGACCCGTTCAATTACGGTTGATACTGCGCTGCGGCTAGGGCGGTACTTCTCCACGTCTCCGCAACTGTGGATGAACTTGCAAGTGTTTTACGACTTGCGGGCCGCTGAGAAAGAATCGGGAAAACAGATTCAGCAGCAGGTTCAGCCCCTCAAGGCTGCGTAGCCCTTCACTCTGGTAACGGCCCGTCGGATAATAGAAACGTTCCCTCCCGATGGATTTCGTTCAGCAGCTAAAAGCGCAAGTGGACATTGTCCGCGTAGTGCAGGATTACGTTCGCCTCACCAAACGCGGCCAGCGCTACGTTGGCCTGTGCCCGTTTCATAACGAGAAAAATCCATCGTTCACTGTCACGCCATCCATGCAATTTTTCTATTGCCATGGCTGTCACGAAGGCGGTGATGTGCTCAATTTCATCATGAAGATTGAGCATTTGAGTTTCTTTGAAGCCCGGAACTCCCTTGCAGAGCGGAATGGCATCCCACTGCCGAAGCGGTCTGAATACGCGGATGACGATACCAAGCTGCGTGCCGCCGTCTATCAAATGCACGAACTGGCGCAAAAGGAGTTTACCTCGCAACTGGCCGCTTCGCAGGGTTCGGGCGCGCGGGAGTATTTGAAAAAGCGCGGCGTCAGTGACCGAAGCGTTGCGGAGTTCGGCATCGGGTTTGCCGGAAAGTCTCTGCTGCGGCTTTTGGAATCGAATGGCTTCACCACTGACCAGCTTGCGGCCAGCGGCCTGGTGGTGCGCCGCGAAGAAGGCGG
>JAYTGM010000186.1:0-15578 GCA_043733425.1 Terriglobia bacterium | reverse complement strand
GTTGGGCGTGAGGCACAGGAGGGCTTCGCCGGGTTCGAGGAGCGCAGGCAGTTTAGCGGCGGAGAGGAACTGTTCCATCTGTTCGAGTACCGCAGCGGTCATGGCACGGCCAAGTTAGCAGGTTGTGCTTGGTGATCCAATTGCTCCCTCGGGGTGGAAGGAGTACTTGTGTTTTCTATTTTGCCCTTATTGTTTTTAGCTGTCGCGATTGACCCGGCGGCGGTGAATGATGCCAGCTTGATGCCGGTGTTGAATGCGAAAAGCCACGGGGCCGGGGTGATACGCGCGCAGATTCTGATGGATCGCGCGCATGTTTCTTCGGGCGAGATCGACGGAACTTGGGGACACAATCTGAACAACGCGGTGGCGGCGTATCGCGCGGCGCACGATCTGCTGGCGGGCAAGACGGTGGATGCGGAGATGTGGACCGCGCTGAATCAGGATTCGGCACCCGCCTTAATGACGTATACAATAGCCGCCGCGGATGTTGCGGGGCCGTTCGAAAAGAACCCCGTGGACATGAAACAGAAGGCTAAGTTGAAAGCTTTGAATTATGAATCGGCGCAGGAGGGGCTGGCGGAGAAATTTCACAGCTCGCCTGAGCTGCTGGCGCAGTTAAATCCGGGCAAAACTTTCGATACGGCAGGTACGGAGATTCTGGTGCCGAATGTATTGACGGCGGCGCCGGGGAAGGCGGCTTCGGTGGTCGTGAACGGGACGGATCTTTCGGTACAGGCGCTGGATGCGAACGGGAAGATGCTGGCGTTTTATCCGGCTACGGTGGGGAGTGAGCACGATCCGCTGCCGGTGGGCGAGTGGAAAGTGGTGGGCGTGAGCAGAAACCCAGTGTTCAATTACAACTCCGATTTGTTCTGGGATGCGAAGGGTGAACATGCGGAAGCAAAGATACCCGCGGGTCCGCGCAATCCAGTGGGCGTGGTTTGGATTGGGCTTTCGAAAGAGCATTATGGAATTCATGGGACGCCTTCGCCGAAGTCGATAGGGCATACCCAGAGCCACGGTTGCATCCGGTTGACGAATTGGGATGCGGCGCAACTGGCGAGTATGGTGAAGGCCGGTACGCCGGCAGTGTTGAAGGAGAATTAAGGAATGCGTTTGGCTGCTGGGTTGGCGCTTGGCTTTGCGGGTGGAGTGTTGGCGCTGGGATTATTTTTATACAATACAGGCCGCTTGCAGCTGGGTCAGACGATTGCCCTTAATAGTTCAGGTGGTGCTTCCGTGAGCACGCCTGCCGCTCTTCCGACACCCGCGGCACCGGACACTACAATGCCTTCGGCTCCGGCTACCACGTTGCCTCCTCCGCCGAATCTGGCTTTGACGGCGGCTCCTCCGGCGATGCAGGCAATGCCCTTGAACGGGAAGCTGGAAACTCCTTCTACGGGCGCGGGCGCCTCAACTGTTGGCACTATCGGTTTGCCGTTGAAGGATTTGAAGCGCGAGGCGATTCAGGATACTTTCAACGATACCCGGGGTGGCGGCAACAAGCATGAAGCGGCGGACATTATGGCGCCGCGTGGCACGCCCGTAATGGCTGTCGTGGAAGGTAATGTCGTGAAGCTTTTTAATAGCAAGAAAGGCGGGATCACGGTTTATCAGTATGACAATGCGAAGAAGTATTGTTATTACTATGCGCATCTGGATAAGTATGCGGACGGGTTGAAAGAGGGCATGCTGCTGCGAAAAGGCGATGTGCTGGGGTATGTGGGGTCAACCGGGGATGCACAGCCTAACAATCCGCATTTGCATTTTGCGATTCTGGAGTTGGGGCCGGATAAGCATTGGTGGGAACACACTAAGGCTGTGAATCCGTATCCGGTGCTGGTGGGGAGTTTAGGGAAGTAGTGGGTTAAGATTTTGGTTTTTTTAGGATTTGAATGTCATTCGGGAGTTTGAAGAGGTTGTCCGGGATGCCAGCATCTATTGTTATAGTTTCGTCGTAGATTTCGGCTAATTTTTCCGTATCGCGTTCACGCTGCAGATTCAGCGGCCACAAGACACCACTTTCGGTTTTCTTGAATTTTGAAAAGCGGGTGACTTCTTCGATCTTGTATTTGCTTACAGGATCACGGCGATAAAATTTCTGTAGGACAGGAAGTCTTGTTGAGCTGTTGAGATAGACCGTGACGTTGTTGTTTTCTTCGTCAAAGATATCGAGGATTTCAACGGGCTGGTTTTCCACGATTTCGCTGCCGGTGTATTCGAAGGTCAGATTCGGTTCTTTTAAGCGCTGGCGAACGATGTAGAGAAAGTTGTTTCTGGTGGTGAGGAAGTAACGCTCAAGCAGAGCATCTGGAAGCGGACGGGCACCACGGAAAGTGACTTCAAAGCCCTGACCATCGAGAAAGAGGGTGGCGCTGTCTTCTTTTTTTCCGTAGGTCTGACGCTCCATGAGACCGAGTTTGCCGGGTTCGGGATCATCGGTATAACGCGTGTAGATGTGGGCGATGGAAAGCCCGGTGAGCTGCTCGTTATAGAAGGTATACGCGCGGCCTGATTCCTTGCGGTCGCGCATTTTGAGGAACCTTTCGCCACCGAGGGCCGCCACTGCTTCATCCAGCAATCGTTTGCCCTTGGCGGTGCGCGTTTCGGTGGCACGGAGCGGGAGAGCGGCTAACGCGGTGAAAGCTCTGCGGGTCATGGCTTTTGTTTGAGAGTATCGGCGGTGAGGCCTGTGTTCAGCTTCATTTCTTTGACCGTGACCGCTGCAAATTTCTTGCCTGCCTGGTAGATTGTGCCTCCTGAGGGAAGCTTGATGCCGCCCATGGTTTGAAAGGCGGTGAATTCCTGCATGATGGCGGTGGGACCGTTTTGAAATTCTTCTTTTTCCGGGAGGTTGGTTTGCTGGTTTATTGTGAGCCGCACGGCGTTGCCTTGATCGTCAGTGATTTCGACGGTGCCGGGAGCGATCAGGTTTACTGTTCTTTTAGGTGCGGTATCGCTTAACAAAAGGGGCAAGTATGCCCGGAAGAGTTCACCGGAAAGCTGCTTGCGCTGCGCATCAGGGAGCGGTGCTTCTCCTTGCGGAGTTTTGATCCAGCCGCCGGTGCCATCGAAAAAAACCGAGACTTTGCCGAACGGGTAGACTGCATCCTGACGGAAAATGCCGGGCGAGAGCCAGCGATTGGTCTGCTCCGCTTTCAGACCGCCCGACGCAGCTTCGACCTGAGTTTCGACGACTTGCGAATAATCTTTGATAGCCGCTAGTTTTGCCGTGCCGCCCGTGGCTTGCTGAACTTTCTGAAGAAGAGCGCGTCCCGCGGCTGCGCTGGTGCCGCTTGCTTCCGCCTTGGCGACCTTGGGTTCGGGAATGGTGATATCGATTTCTTTAACAGGTGAGCCTAACTTTGTGAGCGGCTCCGCGAAATCTTTTGGGTTGCCGACGGCCAGTACGGAAAGCGTGGAAGGATCGATGTGGGATTTGGCGACGCGCAGGATATCGGCGCGTGTCACTGAGGCGACTGCTTTCTGGTAGCGAAAGAGGAAGTCATCCGGGTAGCCGAAATATTTGTATTGCAGCAGCCGGTTCAAAGTCTTGCTTGGCGTATCGAAGGCAAACACGAAGCTATTGAGCACCGATTGCTTCGCTGTTTCGAGTTCGGCGGCGGTGACTTCAGTGGTGCGAATGAGTTCGAGTTCGCGCTCGGCAACGCGGATGGCGTCGGTTGTACTGGCTGATTTGGTGCTGCCGGAAATTTGGAACAAGCCGGGGTGATCGTAATTGGCGCCCCAATCGGCATAGATGTTGTAGGCGTAACCGAGTTTGGTGCGGACCGTGGAGAAAAGGCGGCTGCGGAAACCACCGCCGAGGATATCGGCCATGACCTGCAGGGCGGGGTAATCTTTATCGTCAAAGGTGCCGCCCAATTCGCCGATCACAAAGGTAGTCTGGGTGACATCGGGCTTGCTGACCAGGAAGGTGCCGGGCGAGGGTTGGCGGCGCACTGCGGGGAAGGGCGGCACTTTGGGCTGGGTCACAGTCCAGCCAGCGAAGAGGGATGCGAGCTTGGTCTTCATATCGGCTGAAGAGAAATCTCCGGTAACGGCGAGCAGTGTGTTGGCGGGGAAGAAGTAGCGGGTATAAAAATTGAGGACGTCGGCGCGGGTTATGTTATCGACAGTGGCGTAAGTCATATCCCAGCCATAGGGAGTGTCTTTGCCGTAGATGAGAGCCGCAAACTCGCGCGTGGCGATGCTCTGTGGCTCGTCGTTGCGGCGGGAGATGCCGCTGCGGATTTGATCCTTGAGGAGTTGAATCTTGTCCTCGCGGAATTCGGGAGTGGTGAGGACGTCGCGGAAGGCAGCCAGTACTTCGTCAGAATTTTCTTTCAGCGCGTTGAAAGATACGGTGGCGTTCGATTCCCCGATGTTCGATTCGACGGAGGCCGCGATGTCTTCAAGTTGCTCATCGAGCTGATCGCCGGTTTTCATTTTCGTGCCGCCGCCGCGGATGGCGGACCCGGTTACGGTGGCAAGGCCCACTTTCCCCGAAGGGTCAAAGAGGTTGCCCGTGCGAACGAGTGCGACTCCGCGAATGGTGGGGAGTTCGTGATTTTCGAGCAGCAGGACTTGCATGCCGTTCGGGAGCGTGACGGTCTCCACCTTCGGGAGCTTGAGTTCCGGGAGCGCGGGGTACTTAAGATCGCGATAAGACTGCGCGGGGAGGAGCGCGGCGCATGTCAGCAGGAGGAAGATAGTTTTCACTTTGCACCTGCAGTGACTTTGGGAGCGACTAACCAGGCTGATGTGCGGCTGGCGTAGTTGAAGTATTGGTTCGCGACGCGCTGGACGTCGCCGGCGGAGACCTTGTCGATATCATCGACATCGGTGAAGACTTTTCGCCAATCGCCATAGTTGGCATAACCGCTGGCGAGAAGCTGGGCGAGGCCGGAGTTGGAATCGAGCTGGCGGATGAGTGTGGCGCGGGCTTTGGTCTTGACGCGTTTCAGCGATGCGGCATCAATGGGATCTTTCTTCAGGCGCTCTAGCACCGCGTAGAAGGCTTTCTCGTTTTCGTCGAGTGACTTGCCCATGCCGGGGACGAGGTAAAAGAGGAAGAGACCGGGATACTTGCCACCGGGGAAAGTGGGATCGGCACCCGCGGCCAGTGCGATTTTTTTATCGCGCACAAGGTCTTTGTACAGAAGGGCCGTGCGACCACCGGAGAGCAGGTTGGAGATGACGTCGAAGGTGGCGTCATCTTTATCGTATTGATCGGGCCGTTTGTAACCGATGAACTCAATGGGCTGGCTGGCGGATTCCACTTGCGCCTGCTTGGGCCCTTCCTGCGCGGGTTCGACCGTAATCACGGGCGAGGGAAGCGGCCGTTTAGGAATTGCCGCAAAATATTTTTCGGCCATGCGTTTCATGTTGGCGGCGTTAACATTTCCCACGATGCTGATGGTGATGTTGCCGGGAACGTAGTACTTATTGAAGAACGCTTCGGCATCGCTGAGACGCAGGTTTTCAATATCGCTGGACCAGCCGATTGCGGGGCGGTGATATGGATGGGCCTCGAAGGCGGTGCTGGTGAAGACTTCCATGAGCTTGCCTTGCGGGTCGCTTTCGGTGCGCATGCGGCGCTCTTCGCGGACCACGTCGCGTTCTTTGTAAAACTCGCGAAAGACGGGGCGAATGAAGCGGCCGCTTTCGAGCAGGAACCAAAGTTCGACGCGGTTCGCGGGCAAGTTGTAAAAATAATTCGTGTAGTCTTCGCCGGTGGACGCGTTCAGGCCGACGCCGCCGCTCTCTTCGATCAAACGGGGATACAGGTTTTGTTCAACGTACGTGTTGGCCTTTTCCATATCGGCTTTTACTTCTTCTTCGAGCTTGGTAATGCGGGCCTTATCGGCGCGAGGACCTTTGTCGCGTTCCTGATCGAGACGGTCATAGGCGCGCTCCACAGCTTCGAGCGCTTTCTTTTCCTCGGGCCAGTTGGTGCTGCCGATGGATTCGGTGCCTTTGAATGCCATGTGCTCAAACATATGAGCGAGGCCGGTCTTGCCGGTGGGATCGTCAACGGCGCCGGCGTTTACGTATGTGTGGAAGCTGACAACCGGGGCTTGGTGGCGTTCACAGACGATGAAGTGGAGACCGTTGGGAAGAGTAAATTCAGTGACGTTCTTTGCAAACTCCTGGAGATTTTGGGCGTGGAGCAGGAGGGCGCTGGAGAGGAAGAGTGCGGACAGGTTCAAGTAGGGGGAACTCCAGCTCTAATGCTAGCGTGGCGCGGAGGGTGGAAAGTAAAGGCCACGCGTGATAAGGCACATAAATTGCTCACCTAGGGCATCGTGACCAAAATTGCGCTCTTGCTTGGCCTTAGTGTATCCAGTGTTTTTGCCCAGATTACGTTTGAGCCGAATGTGGGCCAAGCGCCAGCCGGTACGCGTTATGTAGCACGCAGCGGGAATTACAGGGTTGACCTCTCTCGGGATTCGTCGCGGTTGAATCTGAAGAATGCCCATGGAAATAATATTCTGAAGCTTTCGCTGATGGGGGCTAACAAGCTTGCCAACTGGCAACAGTTGGAGCCGCTTGCGACAACTGCGAATTACTTTCGCGGCCGGGATGCTTCAGAGTGGCACACGGGAATTCCCACGTTCGGGCGCGTGCGTGAACACAATCTCTATCCGGGGATAGATCTGGTTTATTACGGTTCGGGCAACCGGCTAGAGTATGACTTTGTGCTTGCGCCCGGTGCAGACGCTGGGCGCATCAAGATGCGTTATGAAGGGGCGGAGGGTATTCGCATCGATCCATCGGGCGACCTGATTCTTCATACCCGTTCAGGCGATGTTATCCAGCATAAACCGATGGTGTATCAGGCCGTGGGTAATAACAGGCAATCCGTGAATGGAGCCTTTGTGCTGAATGGCCGCAACGAGATTTCGTTTCGCGTGGGGCGCTATGACCATTCGCGCGAGCTGACGATTGACCCCACGATTTCTTTCGCGAGTTATCTGGGCGGCGCTGGTTCCGATCAGGGTAACGCCATTACTGTCGATACGAACGGCAATAGCTACATTGTAGGCAGTACGACATCTGGCAGTTCCGACAGTGACTTTTTACTACGTAAGTATTCGCCAATCGGCGCTCAGATTTATCTGGCGGATTTCGGTGGTGCGGGGGATGACTTTGGTAACGCGATTCGCGTGGATTCGACGGGGAGCGTGTACATCGGCGGGCGCACTTCCTCAGACGACTTTCCTTTGAAGAACGCGTTTCAACCCAAGCGGGCCGGTAATGCCGACGGATTTCTGCTGCGCGTGACTCCGGCTGGCAGCGCTCTGGTATTTTCCACTTACATAGGTGGCAGCGCAGACGACTTTGTATCTGGCATTGCAATTGACAGCCTGGGTGCTGTGTACGCAACCGGTACGACGGGCGGAGATTTTCCCTCTAGTCTGGGATCATTTCAAGCCACTAACAAAGGTGGTTTGGATGCGTTTGTGATCAAGTTAGATAACCAGGGCAATGGCGTTTATTCGACTTTGCTGGGCGGCGGCTCTGACGATGAGGGCAGGGGGATTGTGGTTGACCCGACCGGCGTCGCTTATGTTACCGGTACAACGCTTTCGGATAGTTTTCCCCAATTAAATACGATTTACCAGAATTCACGCCATGGAGGCGTGGATGCATTTCTTACCGCAATCAACTCGGGTGGTACCAATGTGAACTACTCGACATTCCTTGGCGGCAGGTTGAGCGATTTCGGATACGCGGTAGCGCTGGATTCGGCGAATGCTGTATATGTTGCGGGCAAGACAGCATCGACGGACTTTCCAACTACCGGCACGGCCTATCAGAAGAACTATGCGGGTGGCGATAACGATATCTTTGTGGCTAAGTTTCTGCCGGGTAAGGCTGATGTCGCCTACGTTACTTACATTGGTTCGGCTGGCAGCGACGAAGCGTTTTCTCTCGCCGTGGATGCGACAGGGGCGGCTTACATCACCGGCGATACGGATTCCGACCGCTATCCGATTACGAACGATGCGACACAAATCCGCCGTAACGGGAACCGTGAAGCGGTATTCAGTAAGCTGAACCCACAAGGCACGGAGCTTGCATTTTCCACATTTTTGGGTGGCAGCAATAATGACATTGGTTATGGAATCGCGCTTGATCTGGCAGGCAACGCGTATTTGACAGGAATAACGTCATCAACGGACTTCCCTGTTACGCAGGGCGCCTTTCAGACACAAGCAGGGGGCGGCGGAAACGCGGATGCTTTCTTCATTAAATATCAATTCGCAACAACGGCTGGGGCTCCGACGGTCACAAGCTCGGGAATTGTAAATGGCGCTAACTTTGCGTCCGGCCCCGTGGCACCGGGTTCTGTTATCTCCATTTTTGGTACGAATTTTATAGCTTCGGCTGCTGGCGCGACTACTGTTCCGCTACCCAACAATTTGGGCGGCGTTTCCGTGCTGATTAATGGGACGCCTGCACCCTTGTATTATGTGGGTCCAGGTCAAATTAACGCGCAGGTCCCTTATAGCGTTGGACCGGGCGCGGCGACTCTACAGGTGAATGCCCCGAATGGAACCAGTTCCACGGTTCAGTTTCAGGTGGCGCAAGCGGCGCCTTACTTAAGTGTCTCGAGTGGGCGCGCGATCGCAGTCGATGCTAATAACAAACTGATTACGCCACAAAACCCTGCGCGAGTGGGCAGCACGGTAGTGGTGTACTTTACCGGTGTTGGTCCAGTTAATGCGCCAGTAACTACGGGGGCTGGCTCTCCGAACGCTACTTCAACGTTGCAGAACTTTGCCACTATTGGCGGGGTCACGGCTCCGATCGATTATCTGGGCTTAACGCCGCAATCGGTTGGATTAGCGCAAGCTAATATCCGCATTCCGAATTTGGGCACTGGCGATTATCCGGTGCTGATCAATATCGGTGGGGTGAGCAGCGCCACTGCGCTCATCGCGGTGGCACCTTAAGCTTGACGGTTGTATTCGAATCGGGAATTGCTGGCTCTCCGCAAGCCTGGTTCGCAACGGGTAGGCTTCTGGAATCTGACTACCAGGTTGTGATTCATCGGCGTTCGCGGGGCGGTGAGACGCTGCCGGTGATTGCGGCGCAATTATGGGACGCACTGCAAAAAGCCGGAGTTCCTGAACCTTATCTGCTGGTTGGCCATTCCTTTGGGGCGCTGGTAGTAAGGCAGTTCGCAGACATGTTCCCCGGGGAGACGGCGGGCATTCTCTTCGTGGATGGGTTACCGCCAACCACTAAGATCGCCCGGGCGCACTTGCTACAAGGGGTGGTTTTCGCCAGCACTGCTGAGCTTTTGGCCGACTTTCATGTACTGGGTCCGTTGTTCCCGAAATTGGCGCGAAGGCTCCGCACAGTGGACTGGGCTGTGAGAGAACTTCGCAAACTGCCGGAAGGGGACCGCGCTAGCGTGTTCGCGGAATGGTTGACACCTGGATTTTATGGGGATCTGGCACGTACGTTGAAGGCGCTTCCCGCGAACTTGAGAATCGCTTGCACAATACCGTTGCGGGTGCCGCGGATATCGTTGTGGTCGGACTATGAAGATGCTGAAGGCCAATATGTGGAAGGCGTGGGCCACTGGATTCAGATTGAGAAACCGGAGGTGGTGGCAGCCGCGGTACGGGACCTCCATGCCATAATTAAGGCGAGGGGCGTTTAGCTCAGCCGGTTAGAGCGTCTGCCTTACAAGCAGAAGGTCCACGGTTCGATCCCGTGAACGCCCACCATTTGGACTCTACGCAGGGCTCTACGCAGTTAATGGAGGCAAGCCTGCATCCGACTGATTCTGCCAAGCCGATGCGCAGTAGGGTGTTTTTCTGTGTAAAGAGTACGAAGTAAACTCAAAGGCTGTGGGGAATAGGATTTTGGTTTTCAGCTTCGATGACTCGTAATCGAAAACGGTATCCGTCTGAGCGGCATGCCCCACCTGGGGCAGTTCCAAACATGCCCACGAGGACTCATGGAAAGTGGTTCAATTTATCCGTCACCTGATGTCGATTTTCTTTCGGATGAAATGTTGACGGAAGGTCACCACGGACTGACGCTAGAATCGTGAAAGTAAGTCCAAGAGCACGGAAAACCCGCACTTGGAGGGAGGGGGAAGCATTCCGCCGGTCGCATCAATGCGCTTCGGCCAGCAGGCTCGTCCCGATACCAGCGGCAAGAAGTATGACTGATAACACAATGATAAGCGCCACCTTGGCCGGGCTTGGCTTCTGCCCATGCAAGTTAGGCGGCTTCTGTTCAACGGTCGGCAACCCCGGAGTCCTGCTAAGGTTTCGGTCCCCTCCGCCCGCATCGACAGCCGGTTCGTCACCAGGGCGGCGCACCGTCATCATGCCATGCTTCAAGTGATTTTTCACCAGCCACCAGTTCGCCGGATATGTCGCAATCAGTCCGGCCAGTAAGCTCATCGACATAACGAACCAGAACGCCGGGCTGAGCGGATTGTGGCTGCCTGGCACGTGCGCCATCGAGAACGCCATGACGGGTACCATGGCGGCCATCACTACGTTCATCGACACGAGCTCCGCAACAAAGGTGCTGGTCAGCGATTTCGCGTAGCTGCCACCCATGCTTTTCATGAAAAGCGCCTGAAAAATGGTCCATCCGAAGCCAAAGCCGAGGGCGTACTCAAGCGAGATTTCCCAGAGCCCCGAGAGATGCACGGTCGCGCCGATGACGGCTCCCGCTAGTATCCCCACGCCATCGCCGGCGACACAATGCATCGCGGAGCCGAGAGTCTGTCGCCAGCGACTTGCAACGTACTGCTCATGCATGCCGGGCACCGGTTCCCGACAGCCGAGCACATAAAGAAAGGCTCCGATAACTCCGGTGTAAGCCGTGATCAGCACGAATGCCCATTTCATGACTGGGGAAGTCGGTGTGCTCCGGATGTCGATCGCGACGAACAACACCGCCAGCCCCACTAGGATGAACCACAGCAGCATCACGCCCGAAAGCATAGTGTCCCCCTCGCTCATTGCCGCTGTCCCAACTTCGCGGAGAATACGTTGTAAAGCGGGACCCAGATCAACGTGCCATACCAGCCATAGCCATAGCTCTCCACCAGGCCGAGGAGGAAACCCTTCCAACTGATCCACTCAAATCCAGGGAGGAGTTTCTGCCACGTCTGATACATCGCGTGGGCCGGAAACAAAAGGTCAAAGCCAACGCATAACGCGAATGAAATGGCAAGAAAAAGACTACTTGCATGCCCAAACGCTATCAAGGAAATTGTTTGTTTCATCACATGCCTTCTTTAAAAATTTAAGCGTTGCGGCTCCGCCTCAAAACGATCCAGGTACTGCCTGGCTGCAGAATCGGTACTGGCCGCCATTTTGCGTCTTTGCGTAGCCCTTTCCCGCCTCCACTGTTGTTCCCCACAGACCGGGCTCTATGCCCGGCCATCCAAAAGCCTTCACAGGTTGCATTTATGTTTACTGTCCGTCTCAGTGTAAAGTCCAAGATGTCAAAACGGCGTCAAAAGACAAGTCCAGTAATTTACGCCATGCTTTCGGAAGACGCTTGCAGGAGCCTAAACATAATTCATCATGACCGCTCTCGGAATCTGGTCTGAAATTGATTCAATATATTGAAGGGATTCAACCGGCCAAGGAAGGCGACGGCCCTTGTCGTGCTGCTTGGATGTTTGAAATCTTGCCGCAGGGCAAATTTGTAGCGAACAAGGGAGAACAATGACATGCAGTTGAATTTGAAAAGTCTTCTCGTAATCGCACTCGGAGTTGTGCTGGGCACCGCGAGTGCAATTGCCCAGGAGGCTGCAGTGCCTCCCCCCCAGAGCGAAACGTCAGGCAAGATGGCTGGCATGGGCGACCAGAGCATGCAAATGATGGCAATGCATGAAAAGATGATGGCCGACATGAAGGCGTCGGGCGCAAAAATGGATTTGAAGGTCGCGGCAATGAATGCCGCTACGGGTGAAGCAAAGACAGATGCCATCGCCGCCGTTATCAACGAAATGGTGTCGCAGCAGAAAGAGATGATGGCCAAGATGGCGACCATGCACGGCCAGATGATGGGGCATATGGCGCATCCCGATGGGCCGATGAAGGGCATGGGCATGGGCAAACGTCCTGCAGACCTCCCCAAATAGAATCCTGCCCAAACACAAGGCATGACGGTACAGTGGCCACTTCCAACGGACCATCGTAGTGATCCTCCTGGGGCCGTGCTCGATGCAAAACGAAGGGGACCGAAAAGTAATCTCGTTGTCGGATTACCACGTGGAGTATGGATATCGCATTTTTAAAGAGAGATGATATGGCAAATACAACGGTTGTAAAAGATCCAGTCTGTGGCATGGATGTAGACGTAAATTCTGCTGCTACTAAGAGCGACTACAAGGGGCAGACTTACTATTTCTGTTGTTTGGGCTGCAAGGCTAAATTCGACGCCGCCCCGGAGTCAACTTTGCGAGAATCTGGAGACAAGGCCAAAAGCGGCGGCTGTGGCAGCGGCTGCGGTTGCGGATGAAGTTATCGAGTCAGAAATGACACCGGAAGCAGGAAGTTGCTCAATCTGAGTAATGGCTCTGGCACCCCTCGCCCCGAATGGCGCACGCGCTGACAAGCGCGGTTAAACTGTTGGTTTGTAGCCTGCCCTTGTGCGCTGTTTCTCTCAATTGGTATACGTTTCGGCGGACTCAGACTACGCTTGCAAAATCGGTCGGCATGGGTGTAAAGGGTTTGCAGAAAATTGCAAATCTTTTGGTCACTTCAGACAAGCTACTGACAAGGAAGCCCTGTTAACGCACTGCTATCGCTCGTCTAATTTAACGCCAGCGTCTGCCTTACAAGCAGAAGGCCGCGGTTCAATCCCGTGAACACCCACCAAGTCTAGCTTTCGCCTGTGCATGATGGACACTGCCAGAACCCAGAAAGTTGCTGCAAGATAGCCTGCTAGTACATCGCTGGGATAATGCACTCCCAGGTAAATGCGAGACACGCCGATGCCGATCATCATCAGCATTGCAAAAATCCAGATAGCAACGCGGACGCCCCGCTTGCTTTGGTGGGTTACCAAGATGGCCGCGAGGGTTCCATAAAAACATACGGCCACCAGGGCGTGGCCGCTGGGGAAACTATAATCGCCAGGAACGGTAATTCCAAAGTATGGTGCAGGTCTCTGCCGGTGAAAGAGAATTTTTAAGACCCACATCAGAAATCCTCCTCCTGCAATCGATATCGTCAGGAAGGCGGCATCCCATGCACGCTGCTTAAACCACAGAGCAAGCGAAACCGCTGCGGTAGCCGTAATCACGGTTCCCACATTACCGATATTCGTGAGAGCACGCATGAACGCGGTGAGAGGCGGCGAACTAAACGCGTGAATACAATTGCGGATTGCGCTATCAAAATGAAGGGTATCGCCCTCCCGCATTTCGTCTGCAAGCCGCTCAAAAAGAAACAAGGCCAAGCAAGCTATTAGGATGCTGACGATCAGAGGACTGAGGAACCGATGCAAGTCGCGGAGGCTTTGTGGCATCAGGAACGCACGTACCCATGCGCTGCCGTTCGCTTGCCGCCTAATTTATGAGCCTCTTCCGACAGAGCATGAACTCCGGTTGCATCTACCCACCGGTTGTAGAAATTGAAGAGCGAACAGACGGTGATGGCGAAGTAGATTGCTTCATCGCTCCACCCGGCGGCATGCAGCGGCACCATATCCTGGGCGGTGATGTGCGCCGATTCTTCATTCACTCTGCGCACGAATCGGAATAGGGTTTTGTGCTGGTCATCCAGCCTGGACGTTTCCAGATCCCGCACCACGCCCCAGACCAACTCTTCATCGCCCAGCAGTTCCGCCGCGACCGCGGCGTGAGATTTCGTTCAAAAGGGACAATCATTGCGAGACGAAGTGTACGCGGCGATCAACTCGCGAATGCCCGAGCTCAAAGGAGCAGGGCCTCGCATGATCTCTTGCGTGAAGCGGGCAAGGAAGTCACCTGCCTCCGGACGATAGGCGAATAGATGCCAAATCTGCGGATACTCAGCGCCGGCTTTCTGCATGGCCTGAACCGCCGACAGGTAGGGCGACGGCGTCTCGTGCGCCTCCACATCCGGAAGATACATTGGCTTCATGTCCATATCGAATTCAGCATCGAATCCAGCTTAGTCGAGTTGGGGGACAGGTGCCCAGCCGCCGAGCGATTGTTCGAGTTGCGCTAAGACTGAAAGGACAACATCCTCCCGCCAGGGTGCCGCAGCTACTTGGATACCGATGGGCAGGCCAGATTCCGACGTACCGCAGCGCACAACACCGGCCGGCCAACCTGTCAGGTTGTGGGTCATTGTGTAGCTGAATCCTCGGAACACTTCTTCTTGAATGGAATAGCCATGCGATACCGCGGGCTGTGCGGCGACTGGCGAAAGCACTACGTCGAAGTCACGCAGAAACTTGAACATGGAATTGCGAAACGTATCGAGTTCCGCCCAATATCCGGCGAACCCGGCCAGATCTGTTCGATACGCTTCCAGCTTCTCCAGCCAGCCATTAAGCAGGGGGTGGGTTGCGGTGCTGCCGATGCTACGAAGATAGGCGCGCAAGCTATCGCCTCCATCAGGCCCGATCATCTTCATCTCGAGTTCGTAGCTGGATTCAATACCTTCCGGTTTCTGCTCCTTCACCATGACAACTTCAGGCATCAAGGCCAGCGCGGCCCGGCGCACCAGGCTGGAAGTCTGCTCATCGGCGGAAACAATTCCGTTGTTCACGAAAAACGCCACTCTCAATTTCTTCAATGGCACTTCGGAGGGCTGACCGTAAGGCATCGGGATCACGCTTCTGTCGAAGCCATCCTCGCCTAATAAAATCGGCATCATGGAGCACAAGTCTTCTACGCGGCGCGCCATAGGCCCAATTTGCCAAATCATTTCGAGCCACCCACCTGCTGCAGGGACGTGGCCCGTTCTGGGCAAGCGACCTTGCGTTGGTTTCAGAGCCGCGATTCCGCAGTAATGAGCTGGTAGCCGCACGCTGCCCGCGGCATCGCTGCCCAGCCCGAAGGGTGAACCGCACGCAGCAATCAGCGCTGCTTCGCCGCCGCTCGATCCGCCGGACGAGCGCGTCAGGTCATAAGGATTGTTCGTTCTCCCGAAGAGCAAATTGTCGCTTTCAAGGGCAAACAGCAGATCGGGAAGATTCGTCCGGGCAATGGGTATGGCGCCGGCGTTACGCAAGCGCGCCACAAGAGTGGAGTCGGCAAGAGATCGCGCCGCGCTCTTGCGCCCCAGCGTGCCTGCGGAACATACGGTGCCGCGGACTTCAATTGAATCTTTGATGGAAAATGGCACGCCATCGAAAGGCCCCAGCAAAGTACCAGCGCGCCGTCTGGCATCGGACTCCGCAGCCGCCGCTGAAGAAGTTTCGCGCAGCACTTCCACTACGGCGTTCAATTGGGGGTTGATCTCATCGATGCGGTTTAGATGAGCTTCTATTAACTCCGCAGACGAAATCTGACCGCGCGCCAGCAATCGCCCTTGTTTCGTGCCGGATAGTGTAAGCATTTCCTGTTTCAAGGTAGATGTTGGATGGCC